>CAJQNO010000148.1 GCA_905479745.1 uncultured Flavobacteriaceae bacterium
TTTTAACCGTAATTTCTTCGGCAGTAATCGTGGAATCTACAGATGGGCCCGGTTTATTTTCGGCATTGCCATTTAAACTAAGATGTTCCAAGTTTTTTCTGCTCATCATAGTATAGTTTTTAAAATGTACGGATCGAAATCGGCTTCAAAACTTGTTACCAGTTGAATAAAAACTGTTTTAAGATTGGAAGTAATGATATAACTTGAATTATACCACTCTGTGTTCGTTTCGAGATCGGTTAACTTATAGACAGATTTGAAAACGTACTTTGTTTTATCGCCACTGTATTTCGCGGTAACTTTTTCGATCTCTATATTCTTTTTAAGCGCTTCGTAATCCAGGTGAGACCGGATCATACCCAGGAGAGTTTGAGCTTCGTCTTGCTCAATTTGCATGTATTCTACCGTGCTTACGGTAAGACTGGAGCGAGACTGATCATCGAAATATATATAGAACGAACCCCGGGCATCCTTTAATTTATTGATCCTTTTAATTTCCGATTCGTACTCCTGTCCGTCCAAGACAGAATCCAATACCTTTTGGAATTTGGAGACCGAATAACGGGTAAAATCGTGAGGCAGGAAGATCTTGGTGCCATCTTCTTCCAGCAAATGGTAGGTACCCGGCGGTTCCTCATCGGCTTCGATCTCTGTCCAGACAACAGCTTCAAGAGCTTTGTCCACACAGGCCGTGAGGACGAGAGTTATAGTTACCAACAGTATATATTTAATTTTCATTTTCAAGCCTTTCTTTTTCCAGGGGTTCGGCCAGGCGACGCTCGATGATAGGTTCGATGAGCGTTTTTCTTGGCTTGTTCTTTACGAACGGAAATAATTCGATGGTGTCTTTCATTCTATCGGCGGTGTTGGGATACTTATTTGTACCCAGGAGTGCCAGTTTTCCCTCCTCGAACATTTGCTGTTCCTTTTGTGCGCTTTCTTTTATTTTCTTCTGAATGGTACCCTGTTTCAGCATTTTCAGGAATCCGCCATTCGCTTCGATCTCTTTAAAAAGTGCCAGGGCGGCTTCAGCCAGCTGATCGGTGAGTGCTTCGATATAATACGTTCCATCCGCAGGATTGGATACTGCATCGAAATAACTTTCCGATTTCAGAATGAGCAATTGGTTACGGGAGATCCGTTCGCCAAATTCGTTACTTTTATGATAGATAGCATCATAGGGGAGGTTACTCACCGCATTGGCACCACCCAGTACGGCACTCATACATTCGGAGGTGGTACGCAGCATATTCACGTTATAATCGTATATGGTTTTATTTCGCTGCGACGGGACTGCAAGGATATTACACTTTGGGTTCATGCCGAATTCCTTTGCTAGTACCGAGTACAATTTCCGTAGTGCCCTTATTTTAGCAATTTCGAAGAAGTAATTATTTCCAACAGCAACTTTAAAATTTACAAGCAGATCTTTTTTATTGCTGAAGTGATTCAGGTATTCGTTACAATGTGCCAACCCATAGGCTAATTGCTGAACACTATGAGCTCCGGCATTTTGATACAAGGCCATATCCACACCTAAGATCGCTTCCGAAGGAAATTCAGAAAAAAGCTTATCAATGATCTCATGATCCTGTTTAAGATTAGTATACCAATTGCCACTTCGCGCCAGGTTACCAATGAGGTCGATATTGTAAAACACACAGGCTTGTTTTTCGCTTAGATAGGTTTGCAGCTTCTTTTGAAATTCAAGATCCAGGAAACGCAGATCGAAATACAAGGTAGCTTCCGAGAAATCGAAACCACTGAACATGGATTCTATCTCGAAGGAATTTTCGGCAATAAGAAGCAGGGCTTCCGCTCCGCGGTCCATGGCGTCCAGGGCCAGTTTATTGGCGATGGCCACGTCATCAATAAAAACCTGTTGAACGATCTCCCACTGCTGAGGTTGACCCGGAATGGGCTCGAAAGCAGACTTAAAATCATCGGGGTGATAGAACGGTTTTACGTGGATGCCCTCGGGAGATTGCCAGATGAGGGTGTCGTTATAATCGGCACCTTTAAGGTCCACCTGTATCTTTTGCTTCCAGGCCTTAGCCGAAACCCCGTCAAATTCATCGAATAAGTTAGTCATTGTGGTCTTTATTTTTCAGGCTGTCTTCGTGCTCTATAATATAAATGTCTTCATTCTCCTTTTTCAGATAGTACTTTTCCCTGGCAAATTTTTCCATTTCGGCACTGTCTTTCATCTTCTCAATAAATGCTTTGTCCTTTTCAATTTCCTGTTTGTAAAACTCTTTATTCTCTTCCAGGCCTTTTATGTCCTGATCCAATTCCCGGTGAATAAAGAACGAATTGGTATCGAAAAAAATCATCCACACGATAAAAAAGATAAGTATGAGTACATAGGTACTACTAAATACCAGGAACCATTTTTTCTTTTTTATTTCTGAAAATTTCACAGTTAGTTGTCCAGCTTCTGATGAATAATATTTCGAATTAGATCCACGGCTACGGTATTATATCTATTGGTTGGGATGATAATATCTGCGTATTCCTTGGTTGGTTCTATAAACTCCTGATGCATAGGTTTTAGTGTGGTCTGGTAGCGATTAAGCACCTCGTTGAGATCGCGCCCTCGTTCCACGATATCCCTTTTTAATCTACGAATCAGGCGTTCGTCGCTATCGGCATGAACATACACCTTAATGTCGAACAGTTCGCGAATTTCGGGATGCGTAAGGATAAGGATACCTTCAACGATCACCACTTTTTTAGGATGGGTGGTAATGGTTTCTGAAGTTCGGTTATGTTCTACAAACGAGTAAACCGGTTGTTCGAAGGAGTTGCCTTTTTTTAGTTCCTTCAGGTGAACAGCCAAAAGATCGAAATCGATTGCCTTGGGATGATCGAAATTGATCTTCACCCTTTCCTCGTAGGATAGATGGCTAATATCTTTATAATACGAATCTTGTGAAATGATACATACCTCTCCTTCCGGTAATTGTTCTATGATCTGCTGAACGACCGTTGTTTTACCACTACCAGTACCTCCGGCGATACCTATAATAAGCATAGATTCTTGGTTTGTACAAAAGTAGGAATAATGTTAGACAGAAAACATGATCTTTACCATATTTCCTTAAGTATTGGTTTATTTTTTAACGGCAGCAACTTCCGATGGGGTTACCATTTTATCAAGGGTGTTACCCCAGGAGGACATGATGTAGTTCAATACGTCTGCCACCTCTTCATCACTAAGTCCCATGGGCACCATGATATTGTCGTAAATTTCCCCGTTCACTTCTATCTTCCCGGATTGACCGTATTTCACAGCATGTATGCTTTCGGTACGTTTTTCTTTTAACCAGTTGGACCCGGCCAAAGGAGGAAATGCACCAGTAATACCCATCCCGTTAGCCATGTGGCACTGCATGCAGAAATCGGTATAGATAAGGCCACCTCTCTCTTTCGATCTGCTTAACTCATCCTGTGCCATAGAGAGATCTGCAGATTCAGGTTGATTTTTTTCTGAAGCATTTTTAGTAGATGAATTGCAGGCGAATAATAAACTTACTACCAGGTTAAGGACGAAGATAAAGTTGAATGATCTATGCATGATTTCTATAAATAATTCTTTCAAAAGTACGGTAAAACCTCAAGTTGGCAAGTCACCATTGGTTGAATATTGCAAAATTCCATCGGATCGCACACTCTAACAAATTGAAGTTTTTCAAACTATGATAAATGTCAATTTCCCGGAATTTCGGTGCTGACAATTATCATAGATTAAACTAGAAGCTGTGTTTAGTTTTGTATCAAATGTTACACAAAAGTCTTCACATGATGAAAAAGTTTAATCTAATGTTTTTAGCGTTTATCGTTTCGATTCACGGTTTTTCTCAAGCAGGAGATATCGCTATGAACGATGCAGTACAACCCGCTAATGAATTAAGTTATAAAATTAATTCCTCCGCCTCGAAATTTACCATTAAAGGTACTTCTTCGCTACATGACTGGGAGATGATCTCCGAATCTTTTAGCGGAAAACTCGATTTCGACCATGTAAATGGAGGAGATCTTAAAATAAATAATATCGAGGTAAAAGTGGGTGTGAAAACACTTGAAAGTGGAAAACGGATCATGGACAATAAATGTTATGATGCCTTAAAGAGTGACAGCCATCCCAACATCATCTACCGTCTTAATAAGGTAGAATCCTTACAGAATACGGGCAGCGATACTTACACAGCAAAATTGGTTGGGACCCTGTCCATTGCGGGTAAAACCAGGACCGTTTCTATTGATACCAAAATTACTGTAGTAGGAGGTAAGGTGATCATAAAAGGTGAAAAACCATTGAAAATGTCCGATTTCGATGTGGAGCCGCCTACTGCCTTGCTAGGAACCTTAAAAACCGGAAATGATATAATAATTGATTTTAACCTTAATTACAATTAACCATGAAACACATTGTAAAACAACTAATCGTATTAAGTTTATTGCTGGGAGCAACCTTCTCCTATGCACAGAATAAACGAAGTTTAAATAACTTCAGAGAGCCTGACAAGCAGGGCATCAATGTATTTGAAGCGCCTAAAGACACGGCTATTGTTAAAGCCTTCGACGGTGTGAGGGTAAGAGTAGGTGGATCATCAGCTTTACAATTTCAAGCGATAGATCACGAGAATGGCTTCGTAGCTACCGACAACCCTTCCAGTCCTTGGTACGAAATGGTGCCATTAATAGAGATAGGTGACAATTTCAACCTGGCTACCGCCAATTTAGACCTGGATGTAGAATTAGGAGATGGACTAAGAATGCACTTAAGAACGTACTTATCTTCAAGACACCACCCGGAACCTTATGTAAAAGGAGGTTATCTGCAAATTGATAATCTTAATTTCATCAAGGAGGGTACTTTAAGTGACCTGATGAAGCATGTAACAGTGAAGTTAGGACATATGGAACAGAACTATGGAGACCAGCACTTCAGAAGATCAGACAACTCATCTGCAATTTATAATCCTTTTGTTGGAAATACCATATTGGATGCTTTTACCACAGAAGTTGGAGGAGAGATCTATTATCGTAACAATGGATGGTTAGTTATGGTGGGTATGTCTAATGGTAAGTTGAACCAGGCGGTTAACAACCCGGACACCACTTCACCTTCCCTACTAGGTAAATTAGGATGGGATAAGCAATTGAGCGACGACCTGAGAGTACGTTTAACCGGATCTATTTACAATACAGCTCAGGCTTCTAGGGTTTATTTGTATTCTGCCGACCGTGCAGGTTCCAGATACTATCTTGTTTTAGAAGATGCTGAAGCAAGTGCTTCCAGTAATTTCCGTTCAGGCCGTTACGATCCGGGATTCAGAAATGAGATCACGGCTATTATGATCAACCCATTTGTGAAGTATCAAGGACTTGAGGTATTCGGATTGGTGGAATTAACCAGCGGACGCTCCGATTCTGAATTTGAAGCTACAACTCCTCTTACTGAAAAGAGAAGAGATTGGACACAATATATGATAGAAGTTCTTTACAGGTTTGGTAACAACGAGAATTTCTACGTAGGTGGACGATACAATAGTGCAAGTGGAGAAGAAGCTGGCTCCGGACTGGATGTCACTATCGACAGATTTAATATAGGTGGAGGTGTATTCCTTACTAAGAATGTACTGGCTAAATTAGAATATGTAAACCAGACCTACGATGGATTTGCTCCCGGTAATATTTACAACGAAGGTAAATTTAGCGGAGTAGTGGTAGAATCTGTAATAAGTTTCTAGTTTAATTTTTTGTTAATGAAAGGGGCCCATATCGGCCCCTTTTTTAATTGGGTAGGATCTTGTAGATACCGTCGCCTTCAACGGCAACATATATAAATCCATCAGGACCCTGTTTTACATTTCGCACTCTGCCAATACCCTCTGCGATCTTTTCTCTTCCTATTACTTTATTGCCTTTCAGTTTAACCAATTCTACATAGTTAAATTTTAGTGAACCTACTAGAAGATGACCTTTCCATTCGGGATAGGTGTCACCCGTAACAAAGGCCATTCCACAGGGTGCGATAGAAGGAACCCAGTAATAAACAGGTTGTTCCATTCCCGGCCGTTCTGTTTCCTCGGTGAACTTCGTACCACTGTAGTTTACGCCATACGAAATCACCGGCCAACCATAATTAGCCCTCTTTTTAACGATATTGATCTCATCGCCACCTTTTGGGCCATGTTCGTGCATCCATATTTCGCCCGTTTCGGGATGTTTAGCCATCCCCTGGGGATTCCGGTTCCCGTAGGTATAAATTGCAGGTTTGGCTCCCATTTCATTAACAAAGGGATTAGTGACAGGAATCTTTCCATCGTCGTATAATCTGTAGATCTTACCTCCGTCGCGAGTAATATCCTGAGGATTTCTATCACGATCACCTCGCTCCCCTATGCTGAAATACAGATATCCCTCATTGTCGAATTCTATTCTGGAGCCAAAATGCTGGCCACTGGTAGAATTTGGACTGGCTTTATACAAGTGTTGGATATTTATTAGTTTTCCTTCCAGTAACATTGCCCGGCTTAATTTGGTGTGACCTCCTTTTCCTTCTCCTTCAGGCGAAGCGTATGTAAAATAGATCCATGGGTTTTCCTTATAATTAGGATGTATCTCAATATCCATTAGCCCGCCCTGACCCCGCACATAGACCTCCGGTACGTTTTCAATATTAGTTTTCACTCCATTTTTAATGTGAAGGATCTCTCCGCGTTTTTCGGTGATTAGCATACTGCCATCCGGCAACCACGTCATGCCCCAGGGATTGCTAAGATTATCGACTACACGAACTGTTGAATATGATCGAGCTGTGTTAGATTTAATGGCGATGTCGTTCTCTTTTACCGGTTCTTTACAGGCAAATATCAGCAGCATGGGTAACAGGAAAATCACAATTTTCTTCATAGGAATCTCATTTCTGAAAAGGTACTAAAAAACGTTTGAAAAATAAATAAAAGGAATATATTTGCAAACCGATTTTCGGGGTGTAGCCCTGAGTCAAGCTCAGGATAGACTCCGCCCGGTTATCGCGCCTGCTTTGGGAGCAGGAGGTCGTCACGCCTATGGCGTGACCACCCCAAGTGAATGAGTATGATTGTTTATATTCTTTACAGTGAAAAACGTTCTGGGTATTACGTAGGTCAAACTAGTGATATCGACAAGAGATTGAAAAGACATAATGTGGGATTAGTTCCTTCTACCAAAGGAGGATGTCCTTGGAAATTAGTTTTGCAACTGGAGGTTGAAAATAGATCCCAGGCGTTAATACTTGAAAGAAAAATCAAGAAACGCGGAGCTAAACGATTTTTAGATAACCAATTCGGGGTGTAGCGTAGCCCGGTTATCGCGCCTGCTTTGGGAGCAGGAGGTCGCAGGTTCGAATCCTGCCACCCCGACCAATGAAAGTCGGACACAGAAAGTGTCCGACTTTTTTATTTCCACAAGGCTGAAGCTCGCTTCACGGCCGCGGTGGGAATAAAAAAGTAAGGGAAGCAAAGCTTCCCGACTTTCATTGAGCAACATCCCCCGATCAGGATCACGCGAGGTACGAGCGTAATCCTGGTGAAGAATAAAATAGACCCTGAATCAAGTTCAGGGTGACACAGGGATGTGAAAAGAAGCTTCCCGACTTTCATTGAGCAACATCCCCCCACTCAGGATCACGCGAGGTACGAGCGTAATCCTGGTGAAGAAGAAAATAGACCCTGATTCAAGTTCAGGGTGACAGAAGGAGGTGAAGCGAAGCTTTCCGACTTTCATTGAGCATCATTCCCCCAATCAGCATCACGCGAGGTACGAGCGTAATCCTGAGAATGAAATAGACCCTGAATCAAGTTCAGGGTGACAGAAGGAGGTGAAGCAAAGCTTCCCGACTTTCATTGAGCATCATTCCTATTCGCGAAAAAAAAATGATAACTGCAATTGCTTCTGCGTTTCTATATTATTTGTAACTATCGATCTAATAATGCATCCAAATCTATATAATTAATAGTAGTTGTATGGGTTTTATTTTTCCTTATAAATCGAAAGTAATAAGCATCCTAAATATTAATCACGATGTAATTTTATTGCGAATTACAAAACCATATAAATACTTTTTCAAATTAGGTCAAGCAGTTGATCTAAGTATTGACAAACCCGGTTATGAATTATCGGTGGCTTCTTTTACGATATCAAATGTGCCTAATGATGATTATCTGGAATTCATTATTAAAGTTTACCGAAGAGAAAATGGGCTTACAAACGGTATTGCTCAATTAGAGCCTAATGATACAATTCAACTTTCCAAAGCTTGGGACGTGTATACTTATAATGGGAGTGGGACCTTTATTGCCGCCGGGACTGGAATCACACCCTTTTTGCCGATATTTAAAGAGATGCAAGAGAAAGGCATTGATATAAAAAAGGACCATAGTCTTATTTATGCTAATAAAACGAAGGATGATATATTATTTTATAAAAAATTGAAACAATTATTCCATTCCAGATTATCGATTTTCCTGAGCAGAACCAAATACAAAAATTTTTATTATGGAAAAGTTGATCAGGAATATTTGTCGGAATTAATACCCAACTCGGAACAGAAATTTTATGTCTGTGGTCCCAGGCATTTCGAAATGGATATTAAATCATTTTTAATTAACCTAGGTGTGAAAAAAGATTACATACAAACGGGATATCATGTTTGATCACCCTGGTAAAAATACATAACTACAAATGACAGTTGGAGAATCAGCTAGTGTAAGCAGCGCTTTTGAACTTGAAGAAACTTCAGATGATCGACAGTTGCTTTTTGAAAAAGTCAATAATTTTTCCGAACATTTTTTATCTACCCTAAATAGTCAAAAGGCATTTCAGAATAACTCACATAAGGTTAATGAAAATGATTTGTTCTTCCAAATTGATGAGAATAGAACCTCCATAGACCAAATTCTTGAATTTTACCAGGATCGTGTACTTAATACAGGACTAAACCCAGCATCCGGTGGTCATTTGGGCTATATTCCGGGAGGTGGAATTTACAGCGCCGCCCTTGGTGATTATCTGGCAGCCGTCACGAACAGATATGCCGGAATATTTTATGCTTCTCCCGGCGCTGTTAGAATGGAAGATGCTTTGATAGACTGGACAGCCAAATTAATTGGATATAAGGAAGGTTACGGTGGTAATTTAACTTCAGGAGGCAGTATGGCCAATCTAATAGCGCTTCATACTGCAAAGCATCACAAAGGTGTGGATAGCACGAATGTAGATAAAGGTGTGATTTATTGTTCTTCACAGACTCATCACAGTATTCAAAAGGCCTTAAAGGTTATTGGGCTTGAGGCCAGTATCGTAAGAGAAATCTCTCTGGATGCACAATTTAAAATTTCCCTGGATGCGTTAAAACTTCAGATAAAGCAGGATACCGAAGAAGGACTTGTTCCTTTTTTATTAATAGCTAACGGAGGATCGACGGATGTGGGAGCCGTAGATCCGTTATCAGAATTAGGTAGTATTTCTAAAGAATTCGATCTATGGTTTCATGTAGATGCAGCTTATGGTGGATATTTTATGCTTACAGCTTTAGGTCAGGACAAGCTTAAAGGAATAGAAATGGCAGATTCGGTAATTCTAGACCCTCATAAAGGATTGTTCATGCCTTATGGTTTGGGCATGGTATTAGTAAAAAATGTCGAGCATCTCATGGCTGCGCATACTTATAATGCCAATTATATGCGTGATGCGAAGACAGAATCACAATTGTCTCCCGCCGATCTTTCGCCAGAACTAAGCAAACACTTCAGAGGGCTTCGGATGTGGCTTCCACTAAAATTATATGGGCAGCAGGTATTCGGAGATTACCTGGATGAAAAGTTATATTTAGCATATTACCTTTATCAACAACTTATTTCCATTGGATATAAAGTATTATGCGAACCGGATTTAAGCGTGGTAGTGTTCAGACTGGAGCTTAAAGGTCATGAAAGTGATGTGTTAAATAAGTTCGTTTTGGATTATATTAAGAATGATGGCAGAATATTTATTTCCTCCACTATTTTAAACAATAAGTTAACATTGCGTGCTGCGATTTTATCCTTTAGAACTCATAAGGAGGAAATAGACTTATTGTTACTTTTATTGAAAAGAATTAAAGCACATCTCGATATCTAAAGCTTAAATTTAAGTTGTTTTCTATATGCTATTATTGCTACAATCGTAATTAGAGCTATTGAATAATATACAAACCCGGGGGTGACAATATTATCCCCTTTGGCATAAGAATGAAGCCCTGATAAGTAAAAATTCACACCAAAATAAGTCATCAGGATACTGTAAAAGGCAACTACACTTACTAAGGCAAATAGCCATTTACCTTTTAATTTTGGCAGAAGCCTTAAATGTATAATGAGTGCATACAGTAGTATACTTATTAGAGCCCAGGTTTCTTTAGGGTCCCAGGCCCAATATCGTCCCCAACTTTCATTTGCCCACATCGCTCCCAGGAAGTTCCCTATGGTCAATAATACCAGACCTATTGTTAGGGCAGATTCGTTAATCAATAATAATTTTTTAATATTCAGCTTTAAAATTTCATGATTTTTTTTGTGGAGGAATGTCATCAGCACCAAACTTAAAAACCCCAAAATCATTCCTATGGCGAACGGCCCATAACTGGCAACTATAATGGCAACATGAATCATCAACCAATACGAATTCAACACCGGTTGTAAATTAGCAATGGAGGGGTCTAACCAATTCCAGTGAGCAACCATCAATATCATCGAGACAACAAAGGATGTCACGGCAAGGGTTAATTTGGATTTCCGTCCTAAAATGAGTCCGAAGAGCATAGTTGCCCAACTAATATAGATAATAGATTCGTAAGCGTCACTCCATGGTGCATGACCCGATACATACCAACGCATAACCAGTCCTAATGAATGCAAAAAAAAGCAGACATAAATGAGTGCCTTTGATATGAATACCAAAGTAGAAAGTATTTTATTTTTTTGGAACATAAACAGTAAGGCGCTTATTAGCATGAGAACCCCCGCGTATAAATACCAGGAAAAGAGCTTTTTAAAAATATCGTATTTGTTATATGCGATTTCGGCTTTGATCTGGCTGTCACTTGGTCTTACCCCGGTGCCATATTTTAATTGATACTTCTCGATAGTATTTAGAAGAAAATTTGACTCATCATAATTATGTTGGTTTTGTGCTTCGTTCAGACTTGAGGCATACAAGGGGATAATTTGTGAAATAAATAAGGAGTCCTTTGATGGGATAAGATGCTGCTGTAATTCGGTAGGTGCAATCCATTTATTATTAGGGTCGTTTGGCACCGGAAATAGTTTTAAGGCTGCTCTGCTTAAATTGTTATAAAATAAATTTACCCTTTTGTCTACTTCTATAAAATCCTTTTCGAATTGATTGGGAACGGCCGACATATACGCGGTATTCACTAATTTGGTTAATTTGTAGGAACCATCCTCTTTAAAAAAATTAGATAAGGGAATATGCTTATTGCTAGCTTTTATACCTAAGACACTTCTGAGACTGTCATTATCCTGTTTTACATAGACCAAGGGTATATTATACCATATTTCCGGAAATTGGATCATCGATATGAATACTTGATCGGAATTTAGATCTAAATAATGGTCCTGTTTACTGATCTTCCGCAGAATCTCTGAAGAAAATGTGTTGATGGGCATCATACGTCCATCTATATCCTGAATAACCAAGCTCCCGAATTTCATGGCCAATTGTTCAGGTACTCGGTGCTTTAATACAATGGAGTCTAGTTTCTGTTGTACTTCTTTATGTGGTAGAGAATCTTTTTGGGCATGTCCATATCCCAGGCTAAAAAGAAATAGACATATCACAAATTTCTTACTTGATTTCTGCTCCAATTTTCTAAGCTGATTAGTAATTATACCGAATCTGGTGTGTTTGCTAAAGAGGATCATTAGTAATCCCAGGAATAAAGAAAAGTAGCCTATATATGTTACCCATGTACCAACTCTGTCATGATTTACGGCTAATATAGTTCCTTGTTCGTCCGGATGGAATGAAGCTTGAAAAAATCGATAGCCTTTATAGTCCAGTACGTGATTCATAAAAATAGCTGCCTCGAAGATATTCTCAGGATCCGAAACCTGGACATCACTCCTAAAGCCCGCATAACTATTGGTTGTGCCGGGATATTTGTCGGCAGTAAATTTTTGTAGTTCAATATTAAACGGAAGATTATGAGGAATACCGCCATATGATATTGTAAACTTATAACCTCCAACAAGTTCTGTGATCGGTATACCAATTTTTTGTTTATTGCCAAATACGGTGATCACTTTTTCGTGAGTAGCAATTTTTATTTTTAGTTGTAAAGCATCATCTGTTATATTGCCTGGTGCATTATTACTTTCAATAGTTAAAGTTCCTTTTTTTAATTCCTCCGGAACAACAAATTGCATTTCATTGATTGTGTACAGGGATTTTAATGCAAGTGGCGTGATTCTATCTTTGGTCACGGCATGGCTTTCCTTACTCGCCATGTTCAATACAGATCCGTTGAACGGAGAAAGAACGAATAACGACTCATTTCTAATCAAGAAGTTCACCGCATCCTTAGTAGGTCTGTTCAGCGCGAATTTTCCATTCTGCGCGGCAACAACCTCGCCTTCTTTAATGTATATATCTTGTTTTTTACCATTTATTACGCTTACTATCTTCAGGTAGTTTTCTCCCAATTCATCCGTCAGAAGTACATTACTGGCATTTTCAATAAATTTTAGATATTCAATTTCGATCTTTTGGTTGTTTACGTGAGTTTCTATGGAGAAGCTATTTTGCCTTGGTGTATGTTGTGAAAGGAGTAGAGGTTTGGACAGGGATTGTTTTATTAATTTATTGTCCACAGGTTTTTCGATCGTGACATTTAAATGTGCTTTATCGATAAGCATTTCACGGGTCCTTTGCCCTTCGCGTATAGACATAAGTCCTTCAAATCCATAATATCGTGAAATAAATGCTCCAAGAATTATTAATACCAATGATAAATGCACCAATAGAACCGGCAATTTTGTTCTATATGTAAGGGCGTAACGTTTTATATTACTGAAAAAGTTCACGATAAAGAGCAGCATTAGTCCTTCGAACCACCAACTGTTGTAAATCAGGATTCTTGCGGTATTAGAACCGGAATCATGCTCTATAAATGTTGCTACACCCATTGCCGCAGCCATTAAAATGAACAACGTAACCATTAACCATAATGATTGTAACAACATGAAGAGTTTACTTAATATACTTTGGATGGAATTCATTTTATTGCTTACAGGAAGGGTTACTGGAAATAAAAAAAGCCCGAGAACAACATTCCTTTTTGTACGTTCCCGGGACTTTTCAATCGCATAATCAACTAACTAATTCACTAATCTAAATACAACCATTATTAAATGGATTTTAAATATTCTACCAGGTCATTTTTATCTGTTGAGGATAATTGTAAACCAAAATGACTATCATAATGTTCGATAACATCAAATAAGGTTGCAAAACGTCCATCGTGATAAAAACCTCCTTTAGATCGGGCAAATAGGCCTCTTAATGGTGTAGTTCTGTAAAGTCCGGTTGGTGATCTTTCGGCCTCAAAGTCGTCAATACCAATTTCATCTGGAGCGTGCAGATTGAAACCAGAATCTGTGAAAGTTGGTCCAACGTGGCAAGTAGCACATTGGGCAACTCCATTAAATAACACCTGCCCTCTGTTTGCTGCTTCTGGATTGAAACTTCCCTGAGGAGGTTTTGGCGCATTCAGTGAAAGTTGATACGCCTGTAAAGCCGGTAATTTAGGTGTAATTAAATCAGGACTATTTTGCACATTTCCGAAGTTATTTTCGGCGGCGATAGGAAATTTACTGGCATCATTTAATCGATGGTCTGTAAAGTTACCTAGTCCGTGCATTTCGAGGTTTGCAACGAAGGCATTCCAGTATACCATATCTCCCCAACCTGTATAAGTTGCTAAATTAACTCCCTGTAAACCATAGGCAGCGGGTATTAAATTTGCCGCAAAAGAACCATCAGGTTTTAATGCCTTACCATCCATAGTTAAACCTGCATTAAATTTACCGGGTCCCCATCCGTTGAGAACGGCATTTACTGTTGGCACGTCCACGTGTAATAGGTCTGCCAGAAATTGTGCATTGTCTGTTAACGAGATTATCACTCCCACGTTTAGATCGCGATTAGGATAACCATCAAGGCGTTTCCCAATACCAGGGGCAAAAGAATCATCGACGGTGGAATGGCAAAGAGCGCAAGTAATCCCTACTGCGGTCATGTCGCCAGCATTGTTGAATGTTCCTTTAACACCCACAACCGAGTTAAGTCTTAAAAGTTCTATAGTAGTTGCCGGATCGGTTAAGTCTACTTCCCCTGCCTGAATTGCAGCAGCAACTTCTTCCGGAATTGCCTCGGCATCCACTTTAAGCCCAACGGCTAGTGCAGTTTCGGGGCTTACACCGCTTCCATATCCACCATTTGCCTGACCCAAAATTGCTTTGTCAATATGCAGAACATCGGTCCAAAAAACTTCGTCGCCAAAAGTATCATGTCTAAAAACTTCCTTTCCCTGTGATACTAAAACAGGATCAAGGTGTAAGGTGTCTGTTTCGGTCACAACTTCGGTTATTGTTCGTATTTCTACATCATCATTGTAACAACTCGCTGTGAGTATAGCTAAGACTATTAAGGAAAGTAAACTGGATATTCTATTTTGTTTCATTGTAAGAGATTTGAAATTAGTTATTTGCCTATTGTGATTGTACCTTTCATTACCTTATGGAGTTTGCAAAAGTATTTTATGTCTTCGTTGATAACTTTCGACCATTTTTCTCCTTGGTTAAAAGGTTTTGATGTCCATTTTTCGGCAGATTCTTCGGTTACGTCATGTGGAAAAAAATCCTTGTTGATCCAAACAACTTTATCGCCCTTTTTAACAGTAAGGTTCGCCGGACTAAACTTCATCTTGAAAATTGTGACTGTATGAGTAACAGGCTCTTCGTGTGAGTAGTCCGCGTTTGATGGGCCTTTAAAACTCATAAGAAGTACGAGAACGCAAATAAGAATAGCCAGAGCAAAGATGTATTTCGAAATGGATTGTTTATGGGTTTTCATTGTTCTAAATTTTACTTTGAACCATTTTTGCGTGATTTAAATGTGCTTCCAGGGCAGGTAATACAGCTTCCAGTAGGGCCTTTAATTCTTCATTTTCGGTTTCGGGAATTAACAATCCTTTTACAGCATCAATAACCGCCTGATGATAAGCAACTTCATTATCTATGTACGTTTTATCAAAATCTTTCTTCTTTACTGTTTTCAAAGTTTTAAGCTTAGCTTTGGCCTGGTCCAGCAGTGATTGACTTACGGTGTTGTCCTTTGGATTTACCCCAAGTTTTTCTACCAGAGCAACGGCTTGTGAGATCACAGCGTTATGATCCTCGATCATTCTTGTGGCAAATTCGGTGATATCCTTGTTTTTAGAGCGCTTTATCGCAATTTTGGCGTAATCTATATCGATCTGGTTGGCTACGACTGCCACCGAGGCTACTTCGGTATCGATCAATTTGGGTCCATTTTGGGCGATAGTAACGCCAGACATAGAAAGTAGGAGTAAACAAAGGAGTTGTAGCTTAATATTTCTTTTCAATTTCATGATTTATGATTTTTAAATTGTTTTGTCTTTTGATGCAATCCAGGTTAGTGGGTTACAAAAAAGTTTAGAATTTATCCATGGAATTGAAGAATTTAGTTTTCATCTTTTCTTTTCGAAACTTACCCCCGAAGAAACTAGTTCTGGTAACACTTCTTTTATCTGCTACACCACGCGATGCGACACATAAATGATTGGCTTCTATAAAAACAGCAACGTCTTGCGTTTGAAGGATCTCGTTGAACTTTTGGCCAATTTCGGTCGTGAGTTTCTCCTGTATTTGTGGTTTACTTGCGATAAATTGTACAATGCGATTTATTTTAGATAAACCGATAACGTGATCTTTGGGGATATAGGCTATAGTGGCCTCACCAAAAAATGGAACGAAATGATGTTCACAGTACGAATACAAGGCAATTCGGTCTACCAGGATCATTTCATCATACCCACCCGTATTCTCAAATAGCGTAACTTTCGGAAAATTACGGGAGTCCAGACCTCTAAATACTTCATTCACATACATCTTAGCAACGCGATTTGGAGTTTCTTGCAGGCTCGGGTCGTTGCGGTCTAACCCTAACGAATCCATTATTTTTGCAAAATGAAATGCTATAACTTTTTGCTTATCATCTGCTAGCATACACGGATCTATTACTTGAGTGGCATTAGAATTATAGACCCCGTTATTTTGGGGGTTATTTTTATTTGAGGGCATATTTTTTAATTTACTATTTGAATAAAATTCTTTTTAACATTTAATGCTTTCAGATCATTTGATACGGATGTAAGAAATTTTTCAGGGCCACATAAATAAAAGTGTTGATGAGTATTGCATATTACACTATTTAAAAAGGCACTATCCACATGGCCTTTCGAGTGCTCACTTAACTGATCCCGGCTTAAGACATTGTAAAATTCTGTTCCGATTAATTCACTGAGTTCTTCATATAGAATAATGTCTTCCACCGTTTTATTTGCGAAAATCAATTTGTGACCGTCTATTTTATTCTGTTCCTTTAGCAATCTTAAAGTGGGTATAAATGGCGTAATTCCAGATCCTGCCGCAATAAAGACACCCGGCCCGCGATAGTTAAAGGAACTCCAGGCATCAGAGATCGATACAGCATCATTTATCTTCAACTGAGCCAGATGTGATGTAATGCCATGATGCTCTGCGTATACTTTAATAATGAACTGAAGATCACTGTCCTTCTTGTCACTACTTGTAATTGTAAATGGAGCCTTTAAAATTTCCTTATCTTTATGTAGGGAAATTTCTACTGCTTGACCCAGGCTATATTTGAAAGAGTCGGGTTTTCTTATGGATAACTGAAACACATCATGCGTTAACCATGATTTATTCAGTACGGTAGATAAATAGTTCAAAACCTTTGCTTATTAAAAATTAATAGAAATTATCGACTACCCTTTAGAACGGGCATCGCCCCTTTAGATGAAGTTTGCCGAAAAAGGTTACATATCTTGTAACCTCGGGAAAATTTGCGCATCTAATGATAAATAATATCGATATGAATGCTAGCAAATCAACTAATACGGAGTTAAATGAGACCTTAATTATTCAACATGTACTAAATGGAGAAATCAACTTGTTTGAAGTTCTTATGCGAAGATATAACCAGTTGCTCTACAGGAGTATTAGAAGTTATGTCGATGCAGAGAAAGATGTAGAAGACATAATGCAGGACACCTACATAAAGGCCTTCGAAAAGTTGTACCAATTTAAGCATGACGCCAGATTTTCGACATGGTTAGTGAGAATTGGTATAAATGAAGCGTTACAGAGAAAAAGAAAAATAAAATACCAGGCGATCTCTTTGCATCAAGAGGATAAAGTACTGCAGATTGAAGATCGTACCATTATGAACCCTGAACATAAGACCATGCATATAGAATATTCCAATTTTATGGAAAAAGCCATAGACGAACTTCCCGAGAAATATAAAATAGTATATATGCTCAAAGAAGTTGAAGGGCTTGGTATTTCCGAAATATCAACCTGTTTGGATCTCACAAAAAGTAATGTGAAGGTACGATTGCACAGAGCTCGAACGATGCTCAAAGATTCTTTATTAAGTCTCACAGGGTTTAAGAACATATTTGAATTTGGTGATACAAAATGTGACAGGATCGTTGCCAATGTGATGGATTATCTCTATAAAAGGTATCCTAAGATCTAGTTAAATAGATTTTTACAGCTATTCCCATTGTTTCATAGTGTTACCTAGTCCGCAATTTATTATGCCTTCATTTTGGATAGAAATGAAGGCTAATTTTTTCCTTATGTTTTCAATTTGGTAAGCTGGCATCTGGTAATAAATGTAACCGAAAATCACTTTTTGCATCCAAAGGGGGTAACCAAAATTAATAAGAATGGAATCAAACACTTTAATAGTAAAAAAGCTATTGTATTATACATTTGGTATAGTGCCCATTGTGGCCGGGTTGGATAAGTTTACTAACATTCTAACCGACTGGACACTTTACATTTCTCCCGGTTTGGCCGATGCACTTCCGATGGATGTTTCGGCGGTTATGATGGTTGTAGGGATCATCGAAATAATTGCCGGTGCACTAGTGTTAGCTCGTCCTGCTATAGGCGCTATAGTTGTTATGTCCTGGCTTATCCTCATTGCCTTACTTTTAATTTTTAGCGGATCTCATCTGGATGTTGCAGTTAGAGACCTAGTCATGGCAATTGCTGCGTTTTGTTTGGCGAAACTATCCTACCCGGTTTTAATAAAACCAAAAAATTAAAATTTATCAATCTACTTTTTTCGATTGTTCATTTAACATGGTAATGGTTTTAAGAAAACTTGCTTTTTCTTGATCGCCCGTTTGCAATTCTAAATGAAAGTTCATCAACTAAATTTGAAACTTTCAAAATTGCCGACGGGCTATTAAATTGAGAATTCAAGGGGGATACTTTTAAAGAATTAATGCTATTGTTAAAAATATATTTACAATGAAGAAATATAAAAATTTCCTGGTTATACTTCTATGCTTTGTGCTTCATTTCTATTTCGATGATATGTATTTCAGCAAGGTAAGAGCATTTCTCGATACTTTTATTCTAAACAAAGGGATCAGTCATAACCTTAGTTACCTCTTCTTCGGAATTCCATTGTTTATTGGGGCATTGATAGTGGACAAAGGGAAGAATATTTTTAAAAATCTTGGTTTAAGCCAGTCAATTATAAAAGGACTTACTTTTTCATTCCTTTGTACGGCACCAATGTTTATTGGTTTTGCGTTTTTTTTCTCCGTTAATGATAATATCAGCTCAAATGAGTTTTTAATTTCAGGTATAGCAGCCGCATTTTTTGAAGAGCTTTACTTCCGTGCTTATCTTTTCGGCTTAACGTTTAAATTTACGCGCCTCGGATTTATCCCCGCAATTTTAGCCGGGGCATTGTTATTTGCAACTATACATTTATACCAAAGTCAGGATGTTGCCACTCTCGTGGGTATCTTTCTCACAACTTTTATAGGTGCTATTATTTTTGCATGGGTTTATGTTGAATGGAATTTTAATCTTTGGATACCTATTGGCTTACATTTCTTTATGAATCTATCTTGGATGTTATTTGCCGTGAGCGACAACGCGTTAGGCAACACGTATGCGAATGTGTTTAGAATTGTGACCATTATTTTTATTTTCACTCTTACCATTCTGTATAAGAAGCTTAAAGGGCAACCATTTTATATAACGAAAAAAACAGTTTGGATGCAAAATCGACGTGCAAATTACTTAAATACACATTGCTAGAATTAATAGTAAAAAAGTTAAAAACCAGGCATTTATATGCCTGGTTTTTACATGTGGGATAATTAATTTCAACTATAACTTAAACCGTTGGAAATATTTTCTAATTACTCCTTGTCTTGCTCCTTGTTCTTAAACGTGTAATTAATACCCACCATTACCATGGAGGTGGTCATATCGTAAGATACTTCACTTCCGGGAATCGCACCATAAGGTGGGTAATTAGCTGCGAACAACGGATTAAGCAATTGTCCTGATGTGGCTCCGGCGCTCGAACCGTAGTGGAATACACCATCAAGCCTTACAGCATCGCTGACCTCGTAACTGAGACCAAACTGAAATGCATTCTCTATAATGGCTGTTGCTGGGATATTAAAGAATGCCACATCACTCTCGATAGGATTGGAACTGTAGGTATAACCAATACGTAATGGTAGTTTTTCAACGCCTTTATATTGAATCCCTGCGGAAATTATACTTATATTTTTCCAGCCAAATCCTGCAACAGAAGCGGTGGGTGTCCATCCTGTTTCCGAAAATCCATCTGTGTTTTCGTAATCGACTAATCTGTAATCGAGGGCGATGTCGAAATCACCTTCAGAAAAACCAGCACCGAACGACCAGATAGCAGGATAATCCATATTGAATTTATTAGTGGCTGTAGCACCATTTAAATAGGTATTATCGAACTCGAAATCGCCGAAATACTGAGCGGTTTTATAGGAAGTACCAAACTTAAATCCTACACCGGTATCATAATAAAGTCCTATTTGTGCACCAAACCCTAATGCAGTGGCCTTATCTGTAGATGGATATCCTGCAAGAGTAGGGTTAGCTGTTGGGTTTGGCATTAGTTCCAGAGTCGCGTAATCGAAAGTTGGTTGAATACCAATCGAGAACTGATCTGAGATCTCATAGGCCCAGGCGAATCCGATTTGTAATAGAATATAGTCTGATTCGATTCTTCCAAATCCGCCCATACTTTGTGGTGCGTTAATAGGGTTTAAAGCGTTTTCCGGAAAGGTCACTCCAAAACCACTAATACCGAATGCAGATGCCCCAAAGGTGTGCTTACTATCGTTTGCACCCCATACCATTGCCAGGGCCGGCATAGGAGAAACACCGCGGTCATCTTCTGTGACACCACTGAAGAATTGCCCGGTAGGCTGTCCCATATTATCGAATACAGGAACGGTCGAACTAAGTTCGGGAGAGGAGAAGAAAAGTCCGATATCGAACTTTAATATGTCTTCATCGAAGGTCGAGATAGTTGCCGGATTCCATTGCAAGGCACCCGATATATCTATGGGTTGTCCTGTCGCTGCTCCACCCATAGACATGTTTACAGAGCCAACACCTTGCATGATGTGACCTGCCTGTGAATAGAGTGCTATTGAGAACAAGAACACCAGTATGCTTACGAAGTTTTTCATAGTTTATGATTTTTCAACTCCCGTAAGATAAAATCCCATTCGGGTAAATACCTACGGTGTAGTTGTGATTAATATTCAGTGATCGTTACAAATCTATTGCCGAGAATTTTCAGGATATATGACCATTGTCATTGACGGGATCTTCATTGTCCATTGTAATTCGAATCATGACGAAAGTCATAAATTTTCTATCAGAGCGCCCTTAATTTTACACCGTAGAAAGCCTGAGGAAGTACCTTCAGCATACAAAAAATTAACGCATGAAAAACTTAGTAATTCTTGGAGCCGGTACAGCAGGTACCATGATGGCGAATCATCTAATTAAAAAACTCCCAAAGAAAGAATGGAAGATCACAATTGTAGATCAATACAAAACACATTATTATCAACCAGGATTTTTGTTTCTACCGTTCGATATTTATACCACGAAACAGGTAAAGAAGAATGGTAAGAAATTTATACCGGATGGAGCTAATTATATTCAGAAGAAAATAGAACTGATTCAACCCGAAACTAATACCGTAATACTGGAAGATGATGTGAAATTACAGTACGATATTCTTATTGTTGCAACCGGTTCGAAAACAGCTCCGGATGAAATTGAAGGAATGAAAGGCCCAATGTGGTATAAAAATATCTTCGATTTTTACACTTATGAAGGTGCTAAGGCATTGCGCGACCATTTACGCGAATGGGAAGGCGGTAAATTAGTGGTTCATATCACCGAAATGCCAATAAAATGCCCGGTGGCACCGTTGGAATTTGCCTTCCTGGCCGATTCGTATTTTAAACATAAAGGCATGCGAGATAAGGTAGATATAACCTTCGTGACCCCGCTCGGTGGTGCTTTTACTAAACCCACTGCCACAAAAACTTTACACTATTTATTGGAAGAAAAGAATATTAAGGAAGTAACCGATTTCAATATTGAGCGTGTAGATTACGAGAATAATAAAATAATCGATTACGCAGAAAAGGAAGTGGAATACGATCTTTTGGTCACCGTACCTACTAATATGGGTGATTCCTTGATCGAACGTTCTGGAATGGGGGACGATCTTAATTTTATCCCTACAAATAAAGGATCTCTTCAAACTTTAGACCACCCGAACATCTTCGCCATAGGTGATGCCACTAACATTCCTGCATCCAAGGCTGGATCTGTAGCTCATTTTGAGGCTGAGATCTTGACAGACAATATTTTACGCTTTATCAAGGGAGAAGAACTTAAGGAAGAATTCGATGGCCATGCAAATTGTTTTATCGAGACAGGTAATGGAAAGGCCTTATTAATCGATTTTAATTATACGCACGAACCGGTTGAAGGAACATTTCCGTTTCCCGGGGTAGGTCCGTTACGACTTCTTAAAGAGAGCAGAGCCAATCATATGGGTAAGATGGCGTTTAGATGGGTTTACTGGAATATGTTGATAAAAGGTGTGCATATTCCATTTGTTTCAGCAACAATGAGTGAAAAGGGTAAAAATTTTCAAAAAGTTAATTAATAAATATATACGACCATGAAAAAGTTAATTGCACAACGCGAAATAGATGTTAACGAAGAAGGATATCTTATGGATTTTAATCAGTGGGATAAAGAAATAGGGAAATCTCTTGCAGATGAACACGATATTTCTTTAACAGATCGCCACTGGGAAGTAATAGATTTTCTTCACGAAAAATACCGCAAAGAAGAACCGCTATCCATACGGGGTATTAAAAAAAGCGGTGTGATAGATATTAAAGAGTTTTATAGTCTTTTCCCTGGAGGGCCTTTAAAAGTATCTACACTTATTGCCGGAATTCCGAAACCCAAAAGTTGTATTTAACAACTTTGGACCGAATCATAATTTAAATTTTATATCATGAGTGATACCAAGGTTAAAAAAATGCTCTTTATCCTTTCTAAAGGAACGATCGAGAACGCCTATGCTGCTTTTGTAATGGCAAATGGGGCGAGAATGGAAGGAATTGAATCTGAAATCTTTTTCACTTTCTTTGGCTTAGAGGCTATTCAAAAAAAGAAACTGGAACACCTTCGTGTTGCAACAGTAGGTAATCCAGCTATACACATGCCTACTATGCTAGGCGGTCTGCCGGGTGTAGAGGCCTTAGCGACAAAAATGATGAAAAAGGAAATGGAGAAATTGGATATGCCACCGGTAGGAGAATTTTTAGAGATACTATCAGATTCCGGATGTAAGCTATGGGGCTGTAAACTTGCGATAGATATGTTCCATTTGGAAAAAGAAGACCTTATAGATGAGTTGGATGGTATTATAACTATTGGCGATTTTTATGCAAGAGCCGACCAGGAAGGAACTCATTTATTGTTTATATAGTTGTTTTGACATATTTGATTGATTGAAAAAAGTGACGCTTTTAGCGTCACTTTTTTTTCGATTTTTATTCAGATCAACCATAATAACGGTCAATTTTCAATTTCACCTTGTTCAGGAGGTTGTTTTAACCCGTTTCATTTCTCTGCTACAGCGATCCGATCCGGAATCTGAATAGACATTATTTTCTATAGTTATTTCCACTTTTCTCCAGGATTCGTACCCGGAGGTATCCTTCCATTTTACCCTTCCGGTATAGGTACCCGTACCTTTCTGCATCACTTCATATCCTATCTCGTCTTTGGTGAATTGATAAGTTCCAAGTCTACCCAGGGCCGTATATCTGCCTAAATACTTGCCTTCATCATCTTTCGTAAAGGTTACGACACGTCCATCACAACCCTCCCATGAGCCAATGATCGATTGTGATGTGGCAGGTACCTCTGCAGTGGGTGATACCGATTTACAATTGGCCAGGAGTACAGTCGCACAAGCGAAGATTATAAATTTCGATACATACTTCATCGCTTAATCTTTTCGTTGATATTTCTCTTTCATAAACTCAAAGTACATATAACCGAAGCGATCGTACCAGTCTTCCACACCAAATTTTGCTTCACAAATATTTAGTTCCATCATATCGTCGGCCAACCCTTGGATGAGTTCGTTATATTTATTATCGTAAGCTGCCTGCAGTTCTTCTACCGATTTCTGAATTTTAATTCGTTCCGCCTGCCAGGCCATTCCGGCTACCCCGTGCACACCTGAAGTATTATCACCAAAAGCTATAGCCGCATCGGTGAATTTTTTCGTGCACTTATAAATGGTCGCCAGTTGTTCAAAGACATAGCGTCTTTGATTAAAGCTTCTACGTGCCTCCATGAAGCAACTTGCACATTCTTCGTCTTGTTCCTCTAGAATTTCGCCTTCTTCATCGAATGATATATCTGTACAGATCGACGGAATGGTGGGGCTTCCTGCAGGAGGAGTTGAACTAAGGCAGCTGCTCAATCCGGTATATGAACTGTACAATGCCTTGACGGAGGTCCACGCACTCCTTATCTTGGTGATATTCGCGTTGATATCCCCAATAGTTCTATCGACTGCACTTCTTTCACTTTCAAGTATTTCGAGCTTTCTTAATAAGTTAGCGTGAGTGCTTTCCACACCAGCTTTGTATTCTTCAAATTGTGCCATGGAGAGAAAGACACCGCCATCACCCTGGGCAAATGCGCTAAATGGCATGGTGAAGAGAAGCCATAGAATGACTGTTGCCTTTTTACTTTTATTACCTAGTAGTCTTCCGGCCAGAAAGGCGATGACAAGCACAGCCACACCTAATAATATATATAGCATTGTATTGCTGTTTCCGCCATCACCAGAATTTTCCGGGGAAGCATCACCTCCCGATTTCATTTCACTCTTCTTGATCTTTCTGAATGCGCTTCCCAGATACCCTTTTTTCTCAGGGCTGGCAATAACAGCGATACTGTAAAGGGAATTACTTGGTTCATCGGTTTCAATTTTTATCCCAAAACTGCCTTGCGCCCGAAGTTTGAAATTAACCGTATTGTCGGGCGAGGAATTTGTTTGCTTTTCATTTTTATCGTCATTCCAGATGTCCTGATTCAAACTTACTTTTAAAGGACTACCGTCTATACTGGTTACCAGCACATCTACCATCTGAAACATGGTATGTCCGGTAGCATAGTGATATATGGTAGAATCGGTAACTCGATTAAAGAACACTATACCCTTTTCACCTTCATGACCACTTCGGGTATCGTCCGTTAATTTTAGCTCAATGGGCTTAATCTCTTTATCAAGAGTAAAGGGCTGCGCAAATGCAGGGTATGCTCCAATAAGAAGTAATCCCAGCATCATTAAGGTGAATGGTCGTTTCATTGTGAATGTCTTTTTCGTTAAACGTTAATTAGTTAGGTCTAATTTAAGACATTTTCAAGCAGGCCGTCTAAAAGATATGTAACCAACACCCCGACATATGTAACCATTAGTTTTGTTGCGTGTAGTATAGGCGTATCAAACACTATTATTTTGCAATCTTATATAGTTATGCGGGAATACTTTATGTTCTTTTTTTATTGCTGAAGGGAGGCAGGATTTTGATAATCCTAATAAACCCTCCTTGTAAATCAAAAAGTGAACACTTCGTGTTGCTTTTTTCATTCTAATCGACTTATAGGATTTAAAGAATCCATTTACATCGCTAATGTTGCAAATAGATACCTGATGCTATCGCATATTGGTCATTTTTATTCGTAAGCTTCACTCAAACTTCGTTTGGCTCGCCTACAAAAAATACCCAAGGACTTCGTCCTCAGGCATCTGAGTGTCGGGATGACGGGATTTACAGAATCCTAATAAACCCTCCTTGTAAATCAAAAAGTGAACACTTCGTGTTCTCCTTTTTTTATCCCCGCTCTCTTAACTGAATAAATTCAGTACGATCTCGGGAATAAAAAAAGTGATGCAGTTTGCATCACTTTTTGATTAAGTCGGGATGACAGGATTTGAACCTGCGACCACACGGCCCCCAGCCGTGTACGCTAACCGGACTGCGCCACATCCCGAATCGTCTGGCAAAAATAACCATTTTAATACTTCAAACAAATTAGATTGAAGTAATAGATAAAAATATTCTAATGATCCTTAGAGGGGGCACGCTTCCCTCACATATATCCAAATAAAAGCTTAACTTCTTATCAATTTTTACCATAAAGATCAAACAGTATTGAATCATTTTTGTAGTGAGTTGCGATAATCATGATTGTGTTAGACAATATTTTAACTAAAATATGGTTCTTAACTTCTAGGGGCCAGTGATTTAGCCACATTTCGTTGTATAAAATATTTTAAATTTTAACAATAGGATGACATTCTATGCTATATCTTCGGTGCGTTTTTAACCCTTAAATAACCAATGAATAAAAGATCAATTTTTATAGTAACATTTTTAATGACTATATCCACCCTGGTTGCTCAAAATCAGTTACCGCGCAGCACCAAGGACAGCGATATTAAACCATTGCGTACTTTAATTAATTCCGACTTGCAGGCGCAGCTCGACAAAGAATTAAAATCGAATCCTACATGGAAAAGCCTGATCGATCAAAAAAAGATGGCGGTAGGACTGGTAGACCTTAGTAACCCTAAGCAAACCAAATTTGCAAGAATAAATGGTAACCATATGATGTATGCAGCAAGTCTTCCAAAGATCGCAGTACTCCTGGCCTCCATGGATGCTATCGATAAAGGCGAACTGAAGGAAACAGCAGAAGTTAAAAAAGATATGCGACTTATGATAAGTAAGTCGGATAACAGCGCGTCCACGCGTATGATCGACCGCATTGGATATGAGAAGATCGAGGCCGTAATGACCGATCCTAAATACGAATTCTACGATGAGGATTATGGTGGAGGCTTGTGGGTAGGAAAGCGCTACGGTGGCGGTGGTGACACAAACAGAGAACCATTAAAGAACCTAAGTCACGCTGCAACAGTAAGCCAGGTATGCCGTTTTTACTATTTGCTTGCTCATGGTAAGCTGGTAAATGAAAAACGCTCAAAACAAATGCTGGCAATCATGGAAGATCCCGAACTACATCACAAGTTTGTGAATAGTCTGGATCAAATTGCACCAAACGCTAAATTGTATAGAAAATCCGGATCGTGGAAAACCTATCACTCAGATTCTGTACTGGTTTGGGGTGTAGACCCTAACCGTAGATATATACTGGTTGCATTGGTCGATGACCCAAATGGGGAACAAATTATACGTAATCTGGTTTACTCCGTTGAGAATATCATTCAACGACACCCAAAAGTTTCGGTTCGGTAATTAATATGTTCTGAGAAGAAATGCAAAAGGAGATAGTTTTTATCTCCTTTTTTTGTTTCTATAGTGAATGACGGTATATATCAATTTATTTTCTTTTATTTTAAACTTTAGAATAGAGATCTGTAAATAGATCTTAGTTTTTGAAATTAAAGATGTTGAGTACAACGATTCTTAAGAGATATATCATGAAGATTTTCGATCTTCAAGAGGACGAGTTGAAGAAAACCCTTTTACTTCAACTAAACGTCTTTTTGCTTATCTCTACCTTGCTAATAGTTAAACCCGTTATTAATTCCCTCTTTCTTTCCGAATTAACCGCCGATGCCCTTCCTATTGGTTACTTGCTCACTGCATTGATGGCTGTTACCGGCTCCTGGTTTTATACGAAGGCTTTGGAGAGATATGCGCTAAATCACATCATCGAAAGGACTTTACTGGTATCCATTTTGAGTTTGGTAGTGTTCGGAATACTTTTCAGGTATGACGTGGCCAACGGATTATTTCTATACATCCCATATATCTGGATAGCAATTTTCGGGTTGCTTACAGCCTCCCAATTCTGGATACTTGCTAATCTGGTGTATAATGTTCGGTCGGCAAAACGTGTTTTTGGATTTATAGGAGGTGGAGCGATTGCCGGAGGTATTTTTGGCGGATATCTCACTTCCTTACTTACCAATCTTTTCGACGCCGAGATAATGCTCTTCGTGGCGGCATTGCTATTGATGGGTTGCGTTCCCATTACACGATATATTTGGAAGAAAGAAGTTGTGAAACTGAACGATTTTCAGGTTTCTTTACGTTCGCAACCCAAAGCCGAGTCTCCATTTCGACTCATACGGCACTCTAAGTTGCTTTACCTTATCGCCTTGGTTATTGGTATTAGCGTGCTTGTTGCCAAACTGGTGGATTACCAGTATAGTGATTATGCTTCCAGGCTAATCGAAGATCCCGAAGAACTGGCGTCATTCTTTGGTTTCTGGTTTTCTACTTTAAGTGTAATATCACTCATCATCCAGCTATTTCTCACCAAACGTATTGTGGGGACTTTTGGAGTTGGGAAATCATTATTATGGCTTCCTACCGGTATTCTCATAGGTTCCTTTGCGCTATTGTTCCTCCCACAACTGTGGGTGATTGTATTTATAAAGGTTGTGGATGGCAGTTTGAAACAATCGGTGAACAAGGCTGCGACAGAATTATTGTCCATTCCTATCCCTATAGAAATAAAGAAGAAAACAAAAACCTTCACAGATGTGGTGATCGATAGCATCTCGACCGGTGTGGCGGGAATCATTCTAATTTTCTTTATCAATGCTTTAGACCTACCCTCTACTTACATTAGTATTATCATTATAATACTGATAGCTGTTTGGTTGTATTTTATTTATTTGCTTCGGAAGGAGTATATCATCGCCTTTAAAATGTTACTGGATACCAGCCCGGAATCCAAGGAAAAGGTTACAAAACCGGTGATCCCAGTAACCAGTATAGTGGCAACTGTGAAACGTGTGTTGAGCTCGGGCTCGGAGGGACAAATATTATATATGCTTCAGAAGGTTCTGGAAGTAAAGGATGAACGGTTTTTTTACGCCATCAAAGCGCTGCTCACGCATCCTTCCGATAAAGTGAGAGCCCTGGCGGTTGAAAATCTTTATTTTCTGAAAACGGAGAATTTATCAGAAACCATGGAAAAACTTATTTTCGATCCGGATCAGCAGGTGACAACGGTAGCATTCAGGTATCTCATCAAGAATTATCGTATGGATGTGGTAGAGCTCTTCGATAAATATCTGGATTCTGAAGATAATACCGTCTCTAATGCCGCCTTACTGGGATTATCTCTGGAATTGAGAAATAATGTCAAACTTCAACAACGATTTAATTTTGCAGGGATCATTGAGCGATCGATATCGACTCTACCACAGTTTCAGGATCCCGAAGCACGGGAGGAGCGAATATCTACCATAGTAGAATCTATAGGAAACGCACGACTAAGTGCCATGTATTCGTACATCGAACAACGTCTTGCCAACGAACATCTTCCTGATGAACATCTTAATCACGCCGTGAAGGCAGCGGCAACAACCCTGGATAAGTCGTTTATCGATAACGTTATATCACACCTAGTTGCAAAAGAAACCCGTGAAACCGCAGTAAACGGTTTATACGGCTACGGCGAACCCATACTCGATATTCTTAAAAGTAAAATTAAAAGCGATCTCTATGATATAAGTGTTTGCATTCCAATGATAGCGGTAATTGAGAAATTTGCGTCCCAGAAGGCAATGTCGATTTTGATGGACATAACAGATTCTACCGAACACGCCGTGAAGATCGAAGCCATTGATGCGATCCAACGCTTGAAATGGAAGTATAAATACCTTACTGTCGACGACCGGTTTGTGGTCTCAAAGGTGCTGGATGAATGTAATTTATATCAGAATACGCTTTCGGTGATCCATTCTCAAATCATTATTCAGTACAAAAGCTCGGGACCGGAATCGATAGTTTCAGAGGAACGGGAGGCCAGAAACCTGCTTATTAAAATTCTCGAATCACGTCTGGATCGCCAGCTTCAACGGATTTTTAGATTGTTAGGTATCAAATATCCGCCTAACGACGTGGAGCCTATTCTTAATTCAATATTAAACGGAAAGGAAGAACAGCGAATTCATGCTATAGAATTTCTGGATAATATCCTGAACAACCAATTGAAGAAGGAATTGATCCCTGTGGCCGAATCGGTGCTGATCGATAGCATTTCAGAAGAAAAGATCAAAAAACTCAATCTCAAAGTATTAAGTGAAGAGGAATGTTATCGCGCTCTACTTACACGAAAGGATCCAAAGCTTAAACTTGCTGTGATACATCTTATTCAGAAATCAAAGAATAAGAGATTCCTGCCACTGTTGCAAACGCAAATAAACGATCCAAAAGAAAAGATCCGCTCAAAAGTAACTGAGGCGATCGAAGTTCTTTCAGATTAATTCTTATTGCGGATCACCTTATCTATACTGGCGGCAAGACTCATATGATCTGAAGCCGAATTTTTCCGCAGTACATTAGTCATAAGGACCACCATATAACAATAGTTATCAGGATGTTCCACAATAGCAACGGAATTCATATAATTAAATACATTT
>CAJQNO010000149.1 GCA_905479745.1 uncultured Flavobacteriaceae bacterium
GCTCCAATATTCACATAGCTTGGCATAAGGATCACACCTTTAGAAATATAGGCGCCATGTCGTGCAACTGCATTAGGTACTTCCCGAACTCCTTTTTCCTTATAACCTGTTTTTAAAGGGATCTTATCGTGATATTCGAAGATCCCTGCTTTGGAAGTCTCCATTTTTTCTATAGGAAAGTAAAGAACGATCGCCTTTTTTACCCACTCATTTACCTGCCAGCCATTGGCGGTAGGTTCTGCACATCGCAATATACCAGCATCACAGAAGTTCACTACTTCGCGTATGGCATTTCTGGTATCTGTTTCGTTAAGGAGGGAGCGGTCGTCCCAGGCTTTTTCGATGCGTTCCTTTAGCTCTGTCATTGGTCTTTTTAATTTTTGCAAAGATAAGCCCTGTGGTTAAATCCGATATAATTTTTAGCATACTATTTAACAAATCGGTATTTTTGCGCACTGAATGGGACGCATACTGGCATTAGACTATGGAACAAAGCGAACCGGGATAGCGGTGACGGACGAATTACGCATCATCGCCTCCGGTCTAACTACCGTTTCAACCGAAGAATTAATGTCTTTTTTAGAGAATTATTTCCAAAAAGAAATAGTAGATCTTGTCTTGGTGGGCGAGCCCAAACAGAAGGATGGTACACATAGTGACGTAGAAGAGAACATCAAAGAATTTCTCACGGCCTTTACTAATAAATTCCCCGCCATGGAGGTACAACGTGTAGATGAGCGGTATAGTAGTAAGCAAGCTTTTCAATCTATGATCGACGGTGGTTTGAAAAAGAAAAAACGCCGGGATAAGGCCTTGCTCGATGAGATCAGTGCCACTATCATCCTTCAGGAATATTTATATAAGCAATAAGATTATGATTTTACCCATAGTGGCATACGGCGATCCTGTGCTAAGACAAAAAGCCAAAGAGATCAACGAGGATTATCCAAAACTGGACGAGCTATTGGAAAATATGTTCGAGACCATGTATGGTGCCAGAGGTATTGGGCTTGCCGCTCCGCAGGTTGGTTTACCCATACGTTTGTTCATTGTAGACGCCACACCTTTTGAGGATGACGACGACCTTACCGAAGACGAAAGAGAATTTGTTTCTACCTTTAAAAAGGTTTTTATCAACGCAAAGATCGTTGAAGAAACAGGGGACGAATGGGCTTTTAATGAAGGGTGCCTTAGTATACCCGATATAAACGAGGATGTTTTCAGAAAGCCGCAGATCACCATTGAGTACCAGGATGAAAACTTTAAAAAACATAAAGAGACCTTCGATGGTATTGTAGCCAGGATCATTCAGCATGAATACGACCATATAGAAGGTATTCTGTTTACCGATAAGCTCTCACCACTTAAAAAACGACTTATCAAAGGCAGATTGGCCAACATTTCTAAAGGGAAGATCGATGTATCGTACCGTATGAAGTTCCCTATGGCCAAAAAGAAACGTTAATGCTCTTGCAAAACTAAAACTTACACAGGATATTTGCCGCCGAATACAGCAAATTACATTATGAGTTTAGAGAAGATATTATCTATTTCAGGAAAGCCGGGGCTATATGAGTTGAAGACCCAGACACGTAGTGGCTTTTTAGCAGAATCCCTTATCGATGGCAAGAAGATAAGTGTAAGCGGTAGGCATAATGTAAGCCTGTTATCAGAAATAGCGATCTACACTCTTACAGAAGAGGTTCCTCTGCGAGAAGTCTTCTCCAAGATCTCTGAAAAAGAGAATGGCGGACCGGCTATCAACCACAAGGCATCGAAGGACGAGCTGGAAGAATACTTCTTTGAAGTGCTGCCAGATTACGACGAAGACCGTGTGTACGCCAGCGATATCAAAAAGGTGGTGCAGTGGTACAATTTGCTGCAAAAACACGGGATCACGCAGTTTACTGAGGCAGATTCTTCGGAAGAAGAATAGATCTCCCCGGTTGTTAATCTCTTTTAATAACTCTTTTTACTTCTGAAGACCTTTTAAAGTAGCTTTGTTTTAATGAATTCCAGAGAACAACAGCTTAAAGCTTTCGATCGCCTGCTCACCATCATGGACGAACTTCGGGAGCTATGTCCGTGGGACAAGAAACAAACCATGGAATCCTTGAGGCATCTTACCATAGAGGAAACCTACGAACTTGGTGATGCCATCCTGGATCAGGACCTTTCCGAAGTAAAAAAAGAACTGGGAGATCTTTTACTCCACATTGTTTTCTACGCTAAAATAGGTAGTGAAACCAGGGATTTCGACATAGCCGATGTAGCCAACGATATTTGTGAAAAACTCATTTCCAGGCACCCACATATCTACGGAGATATTAGTGTGGCCAATGAAGAGGAAGTGAAACAAAACTGGGAAAATCTCAAACTTAAAGAAGGGAAGAAAAGCGTGTTAGAAGGCGTACCGGTGTCTCTACCTGCATTGGTGAAAGCCAATCGCATCCAGGATAAGGTGGCCGGGGTAGGTTTCGATTGGGAAGAGCCGGAGCAGGTTTTCGAAAAACTAAAAGAAGAACTGGAAGAACTGCAACACGAAGTGGGAGAGGGAAACAAACAACGAACAGAACAGGAGTTTGGAGACGTCCTTTTCTCGATGATCAATTATGCCCGCTTCTTAAAAGTAGATCCTGAGAATGCCCTGGAACGCACCAATAAAAAATTCATCAAACGATTTCAATACCTGGAGAACAAATCCAAGGAATTGGGAAAACCTCTCAAAGAAATGACCCTCGCCGAAATGGATGTCTATTGGGAGGAAGCGAAAAAGATTTGATCAGCGTTGATTTCTACCAAAGGCCCGAACTTCCTACCTAGAGAAGACAATTAATCTTTCATCGATCTTTACTTCCGAAAAACCGAAGTTATCTCGAATCCACCTAAGATTTTCCTCCGAATAAAAAATAACATGAGTAGGATCGTCCTTGTAATACCAGTTCGCGAAATCCCCGGGTTCACACAGCGGGTGGGTCATACAATAAAGCTTTCCATCCGGTTTGAGTAGACGTTTCAACAGGCTAAATTCCTTTTGTGGCTTTTTAAAATGTTCTATTACTTCACAGCAAACAATAAAATCGTAGGTCTCGTTCAATACACTTACATCGGGATGAAAAAATGGATCGTAAAGATTTAAACGGTAACCCTTGTTGGTTAGGATCTCGGTGATTACCGGGCCGGTGCCCGCTCCAAAATCCAGTCCGAGGCTAGTAGAATTAAAATCTTCCATTACTCTTTCGGTAATAGGGGACACAAATTGCCGGTACCTGGGATCGTTCACATCATTATTATGGGTGAGGTATCGGGCCTTTTCTTCCGAAGCTGAAATAAAATTGGACGGGTGGCGAAAAACGGTGCCACAATTAGAACAAGAATGAAATGATTGAGTATTACCCTCGAAAAAGGAAGCCGTACTTTCACTATGGCAAAGCAGGCAGGGGGTCATGATCAGGAGTTTCTTACTTTCTTGATACGTTTAAGTTTTGCCTTCCAAACCTCCAACTGCTCCTTATGTCTGGCAATGTTCTGGTGGACTTCTTTTACCAACGGATTCGAATCGTCCACATGCTGGAAGAACCCAAGATTGTTTTCCAACTGCCTGATCTCATCTTTGGTCTCATCGATCTTCTTGGATATAAAGAAATGTTCGTTCTTCAACTTTCTCTCGTCTTCCTGGGAAACCATCGAATTGAGCTTGTTCTCAAATTTGATCATTTCGGCCTCCTTTTTGTTGAGGTCCATCTTGCCAAATAATGTATCCAGTTCTTTATTGAACTGCTGCTCTATAGATTTTTTCTTAAACGGGACTCTTCCCACCTTCTTCCATTCGCCGATCTTCTCTTTTATCAGCTTCAGGTCTTCATCCTTGCTGCCGCTTAGCTTGAGGTTTTTGATCTCTTCAAGCATTTTGGTCTTTGTCTCCAAATGCTCAAGCTCTTCTTTATTCGCTTCGTTCTTCACACTGTGAAGTCTATCGAAATAATGATTACAAGCCTCTTTGAACTCTTTCCAGATCTTATCACTGTCTTTTCTGGGCACATGCCCCACTTTCTTCCAATCTGCCTGGATCTTTTTCATTAATGGGGTTACAACTTCAAAATCGTCACTATCCTTGTTTTCCTGGGCGATCTTTATAAGTTCACGCTTTTTTTCCAGATTAGTGTATTGCTCTTTTTTCTGGTTCTTATAGAAATTATTCTTGGCCTTATTAAAACTACGAGTAGATTCTTTAAAAGCATTCCAGATCTCCTTGTTGTTTACCCGTGGTACTTTCCCTATCTCAAAGTACTGATCTCTCAAGGCCTGTACCTTCTTTATAGCATTCTGCCAGTTCTGATGGCTGGGTTTGGTAGCGGCAGTTACCTCTGTGATTTGTTCAACGATCTTCTTTTTCGCCTCGAGATTATCCTCGAAGGCAGATTCCATTTCCTTCAGATATTCGAAACGCTTATCGTGGATCACCTTCGTAGCAGCACTGAACTTATCCCAAACTTCTTCCCGGAATTCTTTAGCCACAGGACCAATATCTTCCTTCCACATTTTATGAAGCATCTGTAACTCTCTGAAGGCTTTATTAATATCTTCTTCCTGTTGTAATTCTTCGGCCCGGGTGATGAGTTTAAGTTTCTGCTCCAGGTTATGTTTAAAATCCAAATCCCGGAATTCCCGGTTCAGATGAAGAAAATCATAGAAATTCTCAACGTGATGATGATAGGTGTTCCAGATAAGATTGTACTTATCCCTGGGGATGGGGCCGGCCGTATGCCAGCGCTCCTGGATATCCTTAAAATGTTTGTAAGTAGTATTTATATTCTCCTCGGCATTGAGCAGGCCTTTTAATTCTTCTATTAGTTCCTGTCGTCTTTCGAGATTGGCCGAGAGATCTTTTTTTAGCGATCTGTAATAGTGATTTCGTTTTTCTTTATAATCGAAATAGAGTGAGTTAAATTCCTTTTTTAGCGGGGTGGTATAATGGAAATCTATAATATTACCACCCTTAGCGAGGAACTCTTCCTTTTCGTGTTCCAGTTCTTCGTTGAATTTCGCATTGAATTCAGACCGAATCTCTTCAACTTCATTCTTTATTTGCTGAACCGGTTTCGAATTGAGCAATTCTTTCAACTCGGCAATGAGTTTCTTTTTCGAAAGTGCATGGTAATCTTTTACTTCTTCCTCTTCATGTGTTTCTTCTTCATCTTCATCATCAGAGGAGCTTACTTCTTCTTCTTCTTCTTCTTCATTTTCCTCCTCATCCGTATCCTTGCCAGTGTTGGCTTTCACTACCTGTGCTTCGGGTTTGTCTTCCTTTTTTTCTTCGGAAGTGACCGTATCTTCTTTTGGCGTGTCTGCTTCGTCTACCTGCATTTTTTCTGAAGCATCGTCATTTGTTTCTTCAGCATTGGGTTCCTCTTTCTTTTTTCCTTCGGAAGTATCCACAGGAAGTTCTTCCAAATCACCTGAGGGCGTTTCAGCAGCACTAGCATCTACTCCTTCCGAAATATTTTCTGGAACGACTGTATTTTTTTCGGAAGGTTCCGAAGATTTATCGGAAAGTTTTTCTTCTTGCAATTTTTTGTCGGACATTTCTTTCAATGTTGAGGTTCGAGTAAGGAATGGTAAGATACTAACTACTATGCAAACGGCAAAGTAGCCTATCTTATTTTGAAGTAAAAAGGCGGATTTTTACGATTTCCAGATACGCCAGGATTTTTTTGCCTGGTTTTCCAGCATTTTAAGTCCGTTGGTCACCCTGGCACCTTTTACAAATCCTCGCTTCATAAATTCGGTCTCTCTGGGGTTGTAAATAAGGTCGAACAACACGTGATCCCTGGTGAGATGTTGATAGGGTATCTTTGGGCAGTCGTTCACATTGGGGCTGGTTCCAAGTGGGGTACAATTAACAATAAGCAGATGATCTGCAATGATATCCCGGCTTAAGGAATCGTAACTAATACTATCTACAGTAGGCTTTCTCGACACAAGCTCGTATTCAAATTCCATTGCATCCAGTACATACCGTACCGCTTTAGATGCACCTCCGGTTCCTAAGATCAGCGCCGTTTTTTCTTTGATAGGGAAAAAATCTGCCAGGGCCTTGGCAAAACCGTAGTGGTCTGTGTTATAACCAATCAATTTCCCGTCTTTTCTAAATTTGATGGTATTGACAGCGCCAATTTTTTCGGCTTCTTTATCGAGTTTATACAGATATGGGATGATGGCTTCCTTGTATGGTATGGTGACATTTAACCCTTTCAGTCCTTCAGTCTTTTTAATGAGTTGGGGGAATTCTTCTAGATGGTCTAATTCGAAGTTATGATAAGAATCCCGACGGTTTTCTTGTTCAAACTTGTACGTAAAAAATGTTTTGGAAAAGGAATGACTTAGATCCTTTCCAATCAAGCCATATTTAGCCATAGTGAGGAGTCCTATGTTTTTGGTACCAGTCTAAACTTAGTACGATTAATATGCCTACAATGATAAAGAAAATCGCCCAAAGGGTTTCGAGCGAAAATTCTGATGGCCAGTATCTTTCATACCCTTTAATAATTTCCGAGCCATTGGCATCATACAATATATTACCGTTGGCATCGAATTCAAATTGTTTGAGCTTCCATGGCCATACAACCCCCAGGGATCCGGCAATAAAACCAATGATCACTGCGTAGGTAGCTTTTTTAAATCGCTTCAGTACGTAGGCGAGTAAATGTGAAAGAGATACCAGGCCAGTGATGGATCCCAGGGAGAACACTAACAACACTTTTAGCAATTGAATCCGGGCTGGGTCCGACCAGAAACTGAGATCTCCTCTAAAGATTTCGGCCATGGTATCGAAGAGAGCATTCACTGCATCTACGAGAAGTAATACATAATTCCCCAATAAGATCAAGATGAACGATCCGGAAAGTCCCGGGAGGGTCATTCCGGAGACACCAATTATCCCGCAAAAGAATACAAAAAAAAGGTTCCCGTTTTGTGTAGCCGGCTCCAGGAAACTTATACTAGCGCCAGCTAAAATTCCGCAGAGCAGATAGCCCAGGTATTTTCTGTTCCATTCTCCAAAATCCTTGGCGATAAAATAAATGGAGCCAATGATCATTCCGAAGAAAGCACTCCAAACAAATAATTCGTAGTGCACGATCAGGTAGTCGAGTAATTTGGAAACACTAAAGTAGCTTATTACCATTCCCAGGATCAACAAGCCCAAAAACTGGCCGTTTATATACTGGAAGAAACTTTTAAAGCGTCCGTTTATCAATAATTTGAACGCCTTGCGATTCACTTTCTGTAGCGAATAGATAAATTCTTCATAGAATCCGGCGACGAAAGCCACAAGCCCTCCGGACACCCCCGGAACCTTATTGGCGGCTCCCATAGCCAGCCCTTTCATAACCAACCAGAATTTGTCTCCAATCGAACGTTTTTGAGCCATATTAGCTAACTTTTTTATTTACTGAAATTCGTTCGAGTAAAAATATTGTGAGAAAGCCAATTACTATAAAAAGAATAGCTATCAGAAGTTTTGGATCTCCATTGTAGGATGCAGGAAGTATACTTTCCTCTATAAAGGGTACTTTCACACCTTTGTGGTTGGTCCGGTATTGTAATACTTCTTTCCATGGCCATATTTTATTGAGAGCACCTATCATAAAACCGGTGAGCACTGCCAGGGTGAGATTTTTATAATGTTTGAACATCCAGTTTAGCGTTCGGGAGAATACTTTCAATCCTATTATGGCTCCCAGCGCAAAGATCCCCAGTTTCATGGAGGCATTCCCAATCATACTCCAATTAAGCAAGGCAATACCTTCACTTAATTGCGCCAGGGTATTTATCACAGGCGAATAAGCACCCAATAGCAGGAGTATAAATGCTCCGCTTATTCCGGGAAGGATCATCGCGATGATCGCAATAAAACCGGCAACAAATAAGAACCAGGAGCTCTCTGGCGAGCCTATGGGTTTGGCAAGTGTAATGAACAATGCCAGAGCAGCTGCCAGGACTATAGCCACCACCGTTTTAAAATTCCATTGCGTTATTTGTTTTCCCACAAATAATATACTGGCAACCACCAGGCCGAAAAAGAATGACCACACCAGTATTGGATGATCTGTCAGCAACCAGGTAATTAACTTTGCCAGGGACAGTATGCTTACTATTACCCCGGAGAACAATGCCAGTAAAAAAGTTAGATTATAGGTGTTCCACGCGGTTTTAAATCCGCTACTTTTCCACAATCTGAAGAACCCAAGGTCGAGTTTATGAATGGTCTCTATCAGCTCTTCGTATATCCCGCTGATAAAGGCAATGGTACCTCCGGATACACCCGGGACCACATCGGCAGCACCCATTGCAATGCCTTTCGCACTAACTAGCAGATATTGAAGAAAATTACGTGTAGGCATAGCAAAGGCATTTCGGCCAAAATTACGTAATTTAAAGTGAAGGGTTCTGTTGATTTTTAATTAATTCCCTAACCGATTTACGATCGTAGATAGAAGGAAAGATCTCCTCGATGATCATGGCATATTCCGGTTCGAATTTAAGAGCATTCTTAAGATGATATCGTCCTTTATCATCTTCGTTCAGCAGATAATGTACGCCTGCCAGACGATATTCGATCTCGGCAGACTCCGGATAGAACTCGGCTGCCTGATGCAGGTTATTTATGGCAGCTTCAAATTCGCCCAATTGCAATAATATATCAGCGCGGGCCAACCAGGTCTCCAGTTCGTAATTACCCAGCTCAATACTTCTTCTAAAGCCATGCTCGGCTTCTTCAAAGAGGTTTAGTCTGTTATTGATCTTCGCATATCGTTTCCAATACAGAACGTTCTCACTGTCTATATTGATCGCTTTATCAATGTAGTAAAGTGCCTTCTGGTAATTTTTCTTCTTGTAATAAAAATCGGTTATCGCGATCCAGCCTTTGTCCAACAAGGCATCTTCTTCCACACATTTGTTGTAGAATTTTAAGGCGAGCTCGCTATTCCCTAGTTTTTCATAACATTTCCCTATTCGCAATAAGGCAAAGGAAGTAGGTTCGTCCAGCCCCAGGGTAATGGTATAACTTTCGATCGCCTCGGTATATCTGCCCAGTTTTTCGAGCACTTTACCTTTTTCAAGGTATGCCCCAATAAAACTATCGTCACTAATAATGGCAAAATCGAAGGCGGCCAAAGCCTTGTTAAATTCTTCCAGATTCGTATACTGCTTACCCACATGGTGCCATGCTACTTCGCAATAAGGATTCTTATTAAGATAGTCATTCAGGTAATCGATCGCAGCTTCATGTTGCTCCAGATAATCGAAACAATAAATAATGTTATACAGGGCCGAATAATCCTCCTCATCCTGTTCTAAACACCTCATAAAATTTTGTTTGGCATTTTCAAAGTCTTCTATAAAGAGGTATTCCATACCAATAAGTGACAATACGTCTGCCTCATCGGAGGTGATTTCAAGTGCTTTATGTAAAAGACGGATAGCTTTCTTATGTTCATCCCTTCGGGATAGGATGTTTGCTTTCTGAATATAGATCTCCTCATTGGATTGTTCCAGAGGCTCTAAAGAGTCCAGTAACTCCTCGGCAGTGTCCAGTTCGTTCTCAAAAATGAACATTTCAACCTGGAATAATTTCAGGTTTGTAGATGTAGGATGTTGCTCCAGGCCAAGCTTCACTGCTTTCTTGGCAAGGGCGATCTTACCGTTTTCAAGATAATGCTGAATGATCTCTTCGAACTCACCAGAGTCAAAGAAAAGTACGTTATTGGTCTTCAGCATGGATTCGAAGCGGGAAAGAGAGAAATTGTTATACTCGTCAGGGCTAGAGTTCATACACAACTGATTAACGGATTCTTCTATTTTAAAGATAGTAATGTAAAGAGGTGTTCAA
>CAJQNO010000150.1 GCA_905479745.1 uncultured Flavobacteriaceae bacterium
CTGTGAACGGCCCTTTTTCTGAAAGCAATTTTCCGGATAATTCGGAAGACACAATGTAACTGGCGAATGTCTTACTCTCGGACGTACTCATTACTCTGGCCATTACGCTGTTTGAACGCGCCTTAGATTCTTCTGTTGGGCCTTTAGAGGACACTTTCTCCGTAGTGGATTGGTCACCTTCCGGATTGTCCTGCTGCTTGTCGTCCTTACATGAGCCAAGAACAGCTATAAGAGTAAATATTGTGAATAATGTGTATATGGATTTCATAATTAGATTGATTTTTACAGAGGCTAAAAATAACCAAATTAGACGCATTTCAACAAGAAAGGTTGTATTTTTGCAACATATTTAAATGTTATGGGCCTATTTATAATCACACTACTGTTACTGCTATTTGCTGTTGCCGGAATAGCGATAAAAATTTGGGGTAAAAAGGATGGAAAATTCGCCGGCACCTGCGCGAGTCAGAGCCCTTTTTTAAACAAAGAAGGAGAAGCCTGTGGCTTTTGCGGTAAAACCCCGGATCAATTCGATTCCTGTACCCAGGAGGCACATCAATCATCTTAACAAGTTATAGCAACTATGCTGCTAATTCTCCTGCTCGCATTTGTTGTTATCGTCAATTGTCTTTACTACATATATTTTGTTCCTTTTACCTTTTCAAGGGCAGGAACTAAAACCTCCTCTGCCGTATACCCGGTTTCTGTACTTATTTGTGCCAAAAACGAAGCCCGAAACCTAAAAGATCATATCCCCTTGTGGCTGGCACAGGATTATCCGGATTTCGAATTGATTCTTATTAACGATGCCTCCAGCGACAATACGTTGGAGATTATGGAACATTTTGCTGAAAAAGATGCTCGAATACGGCTAGTGGATGTAAAAAGTAATGAAGCCTTTTGGGGAAGTAAGAAATATGCCCTTACCCTGGGTATAAAGAAAGCTGCCAATAAGAGAATGCTATTTACCGATGCCGATTGCCGCCCGGCCAGTACGTCCTGGATTCGCCTTATGGTGTCCCAGTTTTCAGAAGAAAAACAGATTATACTGGGATACAGTGGTTATCTTAGAAGACCAGGTCTGCTAAATGCACTTATTAGATTTGAAACCATAATCACTGCCATTCAATATTTTGCTTATGCTCTGCGTGGTAATCCGTATATGGGAGTTGGGAGGAACCTCGCCTACACTAGCAACGTATTTTACGCCCATGGTGGGTTTACTTCCCATATGAATGTACTTTCGGGAGACGATGATCTCTTCGTAAATAAGGCGGCCACTGCTACTAATACAGCCCTTCAATACCACCCGGAATCTTTCACTTATTCAATTCCGAAGAAAAAATGGAAACATTGGTTCCAACAAAAAAAGAGACATAGTAGTACAGCATCCAGGTATAAACCGAAACACAAGGTATTGTTGGGAGCCTATTACATATTTAATGTATCATTCTGGATCCTGGCCATTCTTGCGTGCCTTTATAGTAGTTGGAAGATCGCGATCCTCCTTATTATTTTCAGGTTACTGGTTCAATATATCGTTGTGGGCAAAGGAGCATTGTTGCTGAAAGAATCTGCTCTTATCCCCTTTATCCCTTTCCTCGAAATGTTTTTAGTATGCCTGCAATTGAGTATCTTTATTAGCAGTAAGACTTCAAAACAATCCACTTGGAATTGATCAAAACGGAAATTATAAAACAGGTAAAGTTGGCAAAAGCCGGGAGGCAAAGTGCTTTTAGTTTTTTATTGGATCATTTTTGGAATGAGGTCTACGGATTTCAGTTAAAACGAGTTAACGACGAATACGAAGCCGAAGACATCGCTATAGAGTCCTTCGCAAAAGCCTTTGATAAGATCGAAACCTTCGACGAGTCCTATGCTTTCGGAACATGGCTCATCGCCATTTCCAAGAATATTCAGATAGATAAAAGCCGTAAGAAAAAAGCCTCCATTCATTCGCAAACCACCGATGCCAGTGACGAACATGTGCAAAAGATCGCCGATCTTTCACCCACTCCCGAGGATAAGCTCATCACCGAACAGAATCTGGCCGAACTCCTTCGTTTTATAAAGCAATTAAAACCCCATTACCAGGATGTAATTAACCTACGGTATTTTCATGAAATGAGTTATAACGAGATCTCCGAACAGTTAAAGGAACCTTTAAACAATGTAAAAGTTCGTTTATTACGGGCCAAGAAATTGCTTTCCGAGATCATTACACAAAACCATCAGCATTGAAGCTAACCCTCCGAAAACTGGGGCCGGGATTCGTTTTCGCCGGTGCTGCGATTGGTGTATCTCATCTGGTGCAGTCTACAAGGGCAGGAGCCGATTTTGGCTTCGGACTGCTATGGGCGTTATTACTAATAAACGCAGTAAAATACCCTTTCTTCGAGTATGGTCCCCGCTATGCTTCGGCAACGGGGGAATCGCTGCTGGAGGGGTACCTGAAAATGGGCAAAGGGGTTGTTTACGTGTACCTGGTATTAACCTTCGCCACCATGTTTACCATTCAAACAGCGGTAACCATTGTAACCGCAGGGATCGCCACCTCCCTATTTGGTGTAGGGTCACCGATAGTATGGACAGCGCTGATCACCCTGGCCTGTTTCACTATACTAGTGTTGGGTCGTTACAAGATGCTGGATTCGCTTATGAAATTTATAGTGTTCGGGCTCACCATAAGCACCATAGTAGCTGTGACGCTGGCCATAGGTCCTTCGGAAGGCGTCACCTTTAAACAAATCCTACCAACCGAGGTAGCCGGCGTCGCCTTCCTGATCGCCTTTATGGGTTGGATGCCGGCACCCCTGGATATTTCCATATGGCATTCGATGTGGACCACCGAAAAGAAGAAACTGGACCCATCCATCGATCCAGGTCAATCCCGCTTCGATTTTAACGTTGGTTATATAACAACTACTATCCTTGCCGTTGGTTTTCTCGCACTGGGAGCTGTGGTGATGTTTGGCAGTGAGCAGACGTTTTCGGCCGAAGCCGGAGAATTTGCTAACCAATTAATAGCGATGTATACAGAAAGTCTTGGGGATTGGGCAAAAATAATCATAGGAATAGCTGCCTTCACCACTATGTTCAGCACAAGTCTAACTACGCTGGACGGATCACCCAGGGCTATGCACCGTGCCACAGAACTTATTACCGGGAGATCAATTAAAAGCGGCTATTTATACTGGCTTGTGGTTCTCGCCTCAGGAACTATGGTTATTTTCTTCTTTCTTCTTTCTGAAATGAAATTATTGGTAGAAATAGCGACGATCCTGTCGTTTCTTACGGCCCCATTCTATGCATTTTTTAATTATAGGTTATTGTCCGGAAGGCATACCCCTGCAACTGCAAGACCCGGGACTTTACTGAAAGTATACAGCGTTACTAGCATCTTGATCCTACTAGGATTTAGCGGTTGGTATCTTAGCACTCTGTTGTGATTATTTTAAGCTAATCTTCGTACATTTGTTTCCGCTATGGAAGTGAAAACTGTAGATACCCAAAAACCACAACCGAAGCCAAAATGGCTACGTGTAAAACTCCCCACTGGTAAGAAATATACCGAACTTCGTGGGTTAGTAGACAAATATAATCTTCATACCATCTGTACAAGTGGTAGTTGCCCGAATATGGGGGAATGTTGGACTGAAGGTACTGCCACCTTTATGATCCTTGGAAACATTTGCACCCGCTCCTGTGGTTTCTGTGGAGTAAAAACAGGAAGACCACAAATGGTAGACTGGGATGAACCGGAAAAGGTGGCTCGTTCTATCAAGATCATGAATATAAAGCATGCTGTGGTCACTTCGGTGGATCGTGACGACCTGAAAGATATGGGATCCATCATTTGGGCCGAAACAGTAAAGGCGATACGCCGTATGAACCCGGAAACCACTCTCGAGACCTTAATTCCGGATTTTCAAGGAGTTACCCGAAATATAGACCGTATCATTGCTGTAAAACCCGAAGTTGTTTCCCACAACATGGAAACGGTAAAGCGACTTACGAGAGAAGTGAGAATCCAGGCGAAATACGAAAGAAGTCTGGAAGTACTGCGATATCTGAAAGAACAGGGCATAGAACGTACAAAAAGCGGAATCATGCTGGGACTGGGTGAAACCGAAGAAGAAGTGATACGCACTTTGGAAGACCTGCGTAGTGTTGGACTGGACATCGTAACGCTTGGGCAATATCTGCAACCTTCTAAAAAGCATCTCCCTGTAAAAGAATTCATTCCACCGGAGCAATTCAGGAAATACGAGGAAATCGGACTGGAAATGGGATTCAGGCACGTTGAAAGTGGTGCCCTGGTAAGATCCTCCTATAAAGCACAAAAACACCTTACATAGTCTCTTATGAGCAAAGCAATCAATATCGGCATCAACGGTTTTGGTCGGATTGGTCGTACACTGTTCAGGATGCTGCTGGACCATCCCGAAATACGGGTGGTAGCAATCAATGATATTGCCGACCCAAGAACCATGGCACATTTATTAAAATACGACAGTATTCATGGGGTTTTGCCCTACAATGTAGATCATACAGGCAACTCGATCGTCGTGGACGAAGAAGAGATACGTTATAATTCAAAGGCAAATATTGCTGAAATACCCTGGGGGCCGGTCGATTTCGTGGTGGAATGCACCGGGAAATTCAAAAGAAGGGGTGAATTGCAAGCTCATATCGATAACGGTGCATCTAAGGTAATTTTATCAGTACCCACAGACGATACTACCATAAAAATGGTGGTTTTAGGCGTAAATGACAATATTTTGGCTTGGGAAGACACGATTATTTCCAATGCGTCCTGTACCACAAATAATGCGGCACCCATGCTATCGGTGATCAATACTCTTTGTGGTATAGAACAAGCTTATATCACTACGGTGCATTCGTATACCACAGATCAAAGCCTACATGACCAACCGCACCGCGATCTAAGACGTGCCCGTGCTGCAGGACAATCCATAGTACCAACCACCACGGGGGCTGCCAAAGCATTAACTACAATATTTCCCGATCTGTCCACTGTTATTGGGGGTTGCGGCATACGTGTACCCGTTGCAAATGGCTCTTTAACAGACATTACCTTTAATGTGAAAGAAAAAGTATCAATTGAACAGGTGAATTTGGCCTTTAAAAATGCTTCAGAAGGCTCTTTGAAAGGAATTCTTCAATATATCGAAGATCCCATCGTATCGGTAGATATACTGGGAAATAGTCATTCTTGCATCTTTGATGCCGGAATGACCTCAGTGATAGGAAAAATGGTAAAAATCATAGGTTGGTACGACAACGAAGTAGGGTATTCATCGAGAATTGTAGATTTAATCCTACAAATTTCGAGGAAATAACTATATTTATCGCCCAAGTACATAGTTTTGACGGCCAGAGATGTAAAATTTACTTGCTTGAAAATCTGGGTTTTCGCCCTGTTTTTAATTGCATTCGACAGTTATTCGCAACAAGTCGAACAGGATTCTGTACAATTAATTCAGAACTATCAGGCTGAGGCCAGAAATGCGATTGCACAACAAGACTTTGACGAAGCCATTGTACAACTCAACCATGCTAATAAACTGGCTGTAGCCAATTCTGATCATTCATTTAAAGAATCCCTGCAGCTTGAAATTGCCGAATTACACTATTTCCTTCAGAATTATCATAAGGCAAATTCAGAAACAGATCTTGCAATTAATTATATCGACAAAGGAAATAGCGGTATCTTAAAAGCACACGCCTTTAACCTTAAAGGTTTGATCTTGACTCAGTTGGGGCAACTTGTGGAAGCCGAAAACTATTTCAAGAAAGCAGAGGTTATTTATACAAACCAGGGTACCGAGGCACAAAGGGCCGATGTACTTTTAGGAATAGGGATGTTACAACATAAAAATGGTAAGATTACCGACGCCATAAATTACTATAACGCTGCGATCCCTGTTTTTGAAGAGAATAATAGTTCTTACCAGCTCGCATTCACCTACCTGAACAAAGCCGAAGCATTATTAGATCTAAATACAGAACAACCACTGGTCACCAACATATCCGAAGCTACTGCGGCCCTGGAAAAGGCGACCGCTATTATCAACCAACATTCATTTACCAAACTAAAGGTGCAGAGTTACCGCATTAGTGGCTTGATAGCACTGCGAAATGGAGATCTTGCAGCCGTTGAGAGCAACATGAGGCTTTACGAGGCTAAGAACGACTCCTTACAACAGATCTATCTGCAGGCCATCACCAAAGGAATAGAGATAGATGCCAGTGTAAATAACCTTACCGAGATTATCGAAGAGCAGCGAATGGATATCGATAAGCAACAGAAATCGATCAATTTTGGTAGGATGACCACCGGATTGAGTATTGCACTGATCATCATCCTGTCGTTGCTTACCCTATCGCTGTATAAAAATAACAACCTGAGAGCTAAGGCCAATGAATTATTACAGGACAAGAACATCGAGCTGCAATTAGCAAAGGAAAAGGCCGAAAAAGCTTCCCTTGCCAAAGCACAGTTCCTGTCTACCATTACGCATGAACTCCGAACGCCGCTGTATGCCGTAACTGGATTAACGCATCTCTTGCTTGAAGAAGACCCAAAACCGCATCAGAAAGAACATTTGAACTCCCTGAAATTTTCGGGAGAATACCTGTTATCCCTTATCAACAATATCCTCGACCTCAATAAACTTGAGGCCAATAAGGTAGAGATAGAGAAAACTACTTTTTCACTCAAGAAACGCATAAATGATGTACTCATCGCACTGAAGAAATCTGCAGACGACCGTAAGAACAATCTTCATCTGGAATTCGATGAAACTATTCCGGACAGATTGGTTGGGGATCCGCTTAAGTTATCTCAGATCCTTATCAATCTTATTGGTAATTCGGTGAAATTTACTCAGAATGGCGATGTTGTGGTTCGTGTGAAAAAACTGGAGGAAAATAATTCGAAAGTTGCGTTGCATTTTGAAATTGAGGACAACGGTGTTGGAATATCGAAGAAGAAGCAAAAAAGTATCTTCGAAACATTCTCGCAGGCCTCCCTGCAGATCAATAGAAAATTTGGTGGAACAGGCCTGGGTCTGTCCATTGTTAAAAACCTGCTCGAATTGATGGGTAGTAAGATCAATCTTGAAAGTCAGCTGGGCAAAGGATCCAAGTTCTGGTTTAATATCAATTTTGATGTTTCAGAAGAAGTAAAAGAAGATATTAACCCCAAAAATATCATTTACGACGTGGATTATGTAGCCCTCGAGAACAGAAAGATCCTGGTAGTTGAAGATAATAAGATCAACCAGATGATCACCCGTAAGATACTTGAAAAGAACAAAATGGTATGCATGGTAGCCGATAACGGTATGGATGCTATTAAACTGGTAAAGGAAAACGAATTCGATGTCATATTAATGGACATCCACATGCCGGGAATTAGTGGAATTGAAGCCACACAAAAGATCCGAGCATTCAATAAGGACCTGCCCATCATCGCACTTACGGCAGTCACCATCGATGAAAACCTGGATGATTTCTACCGAGCCGGATTTAATGAAATTATTCCGAAGCCTTTTAAAACTGAAGAATTCTTTGAAAAGATCTACCGAACCATCGCCAATAAAACCTTTCCGGTAAACAGTTAAACCCTGCTTCCTTCGATAGCCTTCACTACACGTTCCCTGAAAAAAGGCTGCTGTTCATTAAGCAAAATAGTTTTAATAGGTAAGTAATAGAGCGCGAACTTATCGATATGCGGTTGTAGGCGCATATAATCTTTTTCTGTTGTCAATAAAATTTCCTTTTTCGCCAGCTTCTTTATTTCTGAAGCCGTAAAATTGTGATGATCCCCAAACTTATCGTGCGTAAAATTATACCCGTTGGATTTGAGGTAATCCACTAATGGTAAAGGATTAGCGATTCCTGTAACCAGGGTAAAGGGTTTATCCAGCAAATACCGAAGCGGCTGTATCTCTGTCTTGCCATAGATCTGCTTGTCGTAGCCCACTTTTGAGAAATAAAGTTTCTGATGCGGTTTTAGTTTCAGGCGAAATTGGATCTCCTGCTGTTTGGCGTAGGGAATATGATTAGGACATTTGGTCACCACTATGATATCTGCCCGCTCAGCCCCGTTTACAGGCTCTCTTAGCATTCCCATGGGCAACAGGTAATCGTCTATATACAGGTCGTCACAGGGAGTGAGCAGAATATTTAAATCTGCGTTCACTTTTCTATGCTGAAACGCATCGTCCAGCAAGATCACATCGGCCCTGTTCTTTAATCTTTCTATCCCCGTACGCCTGTCTGCACAAACAGCGATAAGTACATCGGGAAAGTTCTGCTTAAACTGCAGAGGTTCATCCCCTACTTCCCGGGCTGTATGATCTATTTTTACTTCCAGGTAGCCACTGGTCTTTCTTTTATAACCCCTACTTAGCACAGCCACTTTGTAATCGTCCTTAAGCATTCGCACCAGGAAGGTTATCATAGGGGATTTACCAGTTCCTCCTACAGAGAGATTTCCCACGCAAATCACCGGTACGTCATAGGTTTTACTTTTTAGCCAGCCTTTGTCGTACATATAATTGCGCACTGCCGTAACGAGGCCATAAAGGATGGCGAAAGGAAATGCGAGAAAGCGAAGAAATTTCATCTATACAAAATCAGTTAATATCAGGGGTCCGGCAGAATAACATTCTAGTTCTTTCTAGTACTTTAGGTTTCATAAATGAAGTTAGCCCTGGCAATTCATAAAACGAAAGTATACTTTTTTATCTTTACCATAAAATAGAACGTATGAAGGTTAATGAGGTTATTGGCATCCTGGAGGAGATTGCCCCGCTATCTTATTCGGAAGATTTCGATAATACCGGTTTACTTGTGGGCGATGCCGATGCCGAGGTAACAGGGATCCTGGTTACCCTGGACACCCTGGAATCTGTAGTGGAGGAGGCCATAGACGCTAAATGTAACCTTATCGTAAGTTTTCATCCTATCGTTTTTAGCGGTCTAAAAAAGATAACCGGCAGATCCTATGTAGAACGAGTGGTGCAGAAGGCCATTAAGAACGACATCGCCATTTTTGCCATACATACCGCCCTCGATAATGCATGGAATGGTGTTAATGCCATGATCTGTGAAAAGATAGGGATCGAAAAACGCGCCATTCTCATACCGCAGCAAGGTACTATTCAGAAACTGGTTACTTATGTCCCTAAACAAGAGGCCGAATCGCTGAGGGAAGCTCTATTTGCAGCCGGTGCGGGAAATATTGGGAATTATAGCAACTGTAGTTTTAATTCGGACGGAAAAGGTAGTTTCAATCCTAATGATGAAGCCAACCCCACCAAAGGTAAAAAAGGGGTGACCCATTTTGAAGATGAGACTAAAATAGAAGTTACATTTCAGAAACACTTAAAAAATAAAGTACTGAAAGCGCTGTTTACAGCACATTCTTACGAAGAAGTTGCCTACGAGGTCACAACCCTTAACAATACGAATCAGCACATAGGGATGGGTATGGTTGGTACGTTGAACAACCCCATGCCTGAGAAAGAATTCCTGAAGCATCTGAAAAAAGTAATGCAGTGTGAGTGTATCAGGCATACGGCATTAACGGGTAAAACCATTGAAAAAGTAGCAGTTTTGGGAGGTAGTGGTAGTTTTGCCATAGAGGCAGCCAGGGCGGCCGGAGCCGATGCTTATGTGACATCCGACCTGAAATACCACGATTTTTTCAAAGCGGAAGGAAGTATACTCCTGGCCGACGTAGGACACTACGAAAGCGAGCAATTCACAAAAGAGCTGATTATTAATGCGCTCTCAAAAAAAATCACTAATTTTGCACCTGCCTTGCCGGCAAGCAGGCTAGTTTTATCACAAATAAACACCAATCCTATTACCTATTTATAGAAAATGGCAAAGAAAACAGAAACTACTGTAGAAGAAAAACTAAGAGCCCTGTTCGACCTGCAACTGATCGATTCTCGTATAGACGAAATTCGTAATGTTCGCGGTGAACTACCTCTGGAGGTTGAAGATCTTGAAGATGAAGTAGCTGGAATGAACACGCGATTGGAGAAGCTAACTTCAGATCTGGAAGTGATCGAAACCAATATCAAAGACAAGAAGAACCTTATCGACGAGGCTAAAGCGCTGATAAAAAAATATACTTCGCAGCAAGATAACGTTCGTAACAACCGTGAGTATAACTCCCTAAGTAAGGAGATCGAATTCCAGGAACTGGAAATTCAATTGGCCGAAAAGCACATTAAGGAATTCAAGGCACAGATAGAGCAAAAGAACGTGGTGATTGAAGAGACCAAAGAACGCTTAAAGGCTCGTGAAGAACACTTGAAACACAAACAGGGGGAATTATATGAGATTCTTTCAGAAACAGAAAAAGAGGAAAAGACCTTGATCAAGGAATCTGAGAAATACGAAAAGAATATCGAGGAGCGGCTTATAAAAGCTTACAAACGCATACGTTCTAATGTTAAGAACGGTCTGGCCGTGGTGCCGGTTGAACGAGGTGCATCCGGAGGATCTTTCTTTACCATTCCACCACAGGTACAAATGGAGATCGCCTCACGTAAAAAGATCATTACCGATGAGCACAGTGGCAGAATCCTTGTAGATCCTGAACTGGCAACAGAGGAAAGAGAAAAAATGGGAAAGCTATTCGCTAAAGTGAAATAGATCTCATCTAAAGATATAACAAAGCCTTCACACTCCGTGAGGGCTTTTTTTATTACTTTTCTGAAAAAATTGAAAGGTTTTCATACTATTCCCTACTTATTTCTACAAATCATTGTTATGAAAAAATTGTCGATCATTTTCTTAAGTTTGGCGCTGTTTAGTTTACAAGGCGCCTGTCAGTCCTCGAATGAAGGAAATAAAAAAGCCGAGGCAGAAGCGCAGGCAAATTTAACTCCCATGGAAGTACCAGCCGAAAACGGCTTGGAAAGAGCCTACTTCGCCAGTGGGTGTTTCTGGTGTGTGGAAGCGATCTATGAGAGTGTGAAAGGGGTAAAAGAGTCCATCTCAGGTTATAGTGGTGGACATACAGATTATCCCACCTACGAGCTTAGCAATACAGGCAGGACGGGACATGCAGAAGCAGTGGAAATTATATACGACCCCGAAGTTGTATCCTTTGCAACTCTGGTGGATGTGTATTTTGGATCCCAAAATGTAACACAGGTTAACGGCCAGGGACCGGACAGAGGATCTCAATACCGATCTATTATCTTTTATCAGAATGATGAGCAAAAGAAGATCATAGAAGAAAAAGTAGCGGAACAGGAAAAGGTCTATGGCAAAGGTAAGGTGGCTGCCCAGGTTCTACCTTTTCAGAAATTCTGGAAAGGTGAAGGCTATCACCAGGATTACGAAAAACGCAATCCTAATCATCCCTATATCCAGAATGTATCTATTCCACGGCTAAGGCGATTTCAGCAGAAATTTCCACATCTTATTAAAGAAAACGAAGATCATTAACAGAAACGACGCCTTCCGGGCGTCGTTTTTTTTATATTTATCCGTATGGAACAGGACGACTACTCTATCTTCAGGAAATTCACAAACCTCGATCACGCACACGAAATACACGATTTGCTTACTTCAAACGGCATTAATACAGTTATAGGCGATAATTCTTCCTCTTTGGACAACAGTTTTGGCGGTAATCACGCCCAGGATGAGCTCGAGATCAGGATCGATGTGGCCGATTTCGAACGAGCGGAAGCCGTTCTGGCAGAGCACGCAAGAAAGTCTCTGGACGATGTCCCGAAAGATTACTATTTATTCCGCTTTACCGATGAGGAACTGTACGATGTTTTGGTAAAACAGGATGAATGGAGTGAATTTGATTATTTACTTTCTCAGAAGATCCTGGAGGACCGAGGAAAACCAGTACATGATGAACTTTTAGTGCGACTGCGTAAGGAACGTATTGAACAACTTGCTAAACCCGACAAGGACCAGAAAGGTTGGATAGTGGCAGGATATATCTTCGCAGTACTGGGAGGGTTTTTGGGGTTGATCATTGGGTATTTCCTCTGGACATCGAGGAAGACATTGCCCAACGGAGTGAAAGTGCCTACGTATTCAGAAAATAACCGAAAGCATGGAAAGAATATCTTACTCTTAAGTCTGGTGTTCTTACCTCTAAGTTTTATCCTAAGGGTTTTCAATGTGTTTTAACGCGCTACTTGTGTGCCCGAATTTCGAACACCAATGGGTACAACCTATCTTTTAATGTGTACATACCGCTTTCGGCTTTCTCAAGATCCGGGAAAACATCATAAGGAGATTCATCGTGTTCTCTTAAATAATCGATCGTTAGCCCTGCCTCGATGAGAGCATTGATCACCTCCCCCAATCCGTGATTCCATCCATATTCCTTACTTACAATTTTGGTATCGCTATCCTCGGTATAGGAACCTTCATATTCTTCGTAAATAGCTTCCTTCTGTTGATATCCGTGGATCATCTTTGGTGGATCCTGAAGGTAATCGAACATCCATGCGATGGGGTGGAATTCGACCATATAAAATGTACCTCCGGGTTCGAGACGGTGATAGATCATTTGTGCCCAGGGTTTCAGATCGGGAAGCCAGCCTATCACGCCATAACTGGTAAAAACTATATCGAAGGTTTTTAAAACATGATCGGATACATCGAGTACATTACAACAAACAAATTCGGCATTTAGCTCGAGTTCGTTATTTAAGGACTGCGCAAGTGCTATAGCCTTATCGGAAATGTCAATTCCGGTACACGCGGCTCCTCTCCTAGCCCAGCTTAAGGTATCTTGCCCAAAATGACACTGTAAATGTAATAGCGACTTGCCGGATACATCTCCCAAGGCTTCCTGCTCATATTTATTTAGCGAATCTGCACCTTTTTTGAAACCTTGAAGATCATAAAATTCGCTAGCGGCATGTATGGCTACCTTTTTATTCCAGGTATCTCTGTTTGTATTAAATTCGTGCTGAAAATCCATTAACTCAAATTTCGGTTAATGTAAAAAATAATGATAGGATGATTCGATTTAACCAACATTATATCCATCGGCAACCATGGGTACCCATTCCCGGTTCTTCTTTATAAAAGCAGCGACAAACGGACACAACGGCGCCACCTTATCACCTTCCTCTTTTACTTGCTGCAACACCTCTTTCACCATGGCAGTACCCACCCCATGGCCTTCCAACTGAACAGGAACCTCGGTATGAGTTAGGTATATTGCGTTCTTTGCCTTGATATATTCTATAAAAGCTGTATAGCCATTCACTTCGGTTTCGTAGCGACGGCGTTCCAGGTTCTTTTCTACTGTTACTTTCATAGTTTACCCTTTATGAGAACCATCACAATAAGGAATATTCCCGGTTTTCCCACAGCGGCAAAACGCAGTATTTCGGGTCTTCTTTTCTGTAGAACCATCTGTATGTATTACCTCTATTTCACCTTTTACCATTAAAGGGCCATTATTTAATACTTCTACTTTCGTTTGGTTCATAGCATTTGGTTTTAAGTCGTCTATTTTTCCCGCTGACTTCGAATAATAACTCAAAGCTCCACTCGGGCATTTATCTATCGTTCGTTTCAGGTCTTCAATCCCTGCGTTCTCTGCTCTGATCCATGGCTTCTGCTTGGGATCGAATACATCGGGTAAACCGTGCACACATTCTTTGGCATGAAAACAAAGTCCGGGTTTCCACACGACAACGAGGTCACCATTATTGTATTCCTTTTGTATATCCATATTTTAAAAATACGAAAATTATGAGAGCATAGGCAGAATAGTTATTTTTACTGAAACTATCTGTTATGAAACTTATTTCTTCCATATTTTTAGTCCTCACGCTTTTCATGTCCTGCAAAGAAGGAAAGGATAAGATGAATCTTGAAAAATTGAATATAGCAGATCCCGAGCTAACCACAGCCGAAGCTATTGCCAACCGATATGGCGTATCCAACTGGGATGGAGTTAGCGAATTAAATTTCAGTTTTAATGTGAAAAGCGGTATGAGAATGGCTAAACGATCGTTTCGATGGTTCCCTAAAACCAATGATGTGGTATTTACCAGCGATACGGATACTATCGAATATAACCGAAATGCAACGATGGACAGTCTTGCCCTCTACGCCGATAAACGGTTTATAAACGACACATATTGGTTACTGGCTCCTTTTAAATTGGTTTGGGATGAAGGAGTGAGTATTTCAGAAGAAAAAAATGTTGTAGCCCCTATTTCGGGAGACACACTGCATAAACTAACCATCCTGTACGATAGCGAAGGAGGATATACTCCTGGAGATGCCTACGATATGTATTATTCTGAAGACTTTGCGATTAAGGAGTGGAGCTATCGCAGAGAGAATGCTGAAAAGGCCAGCACCTCCACCCTATGGGTAAAAGAAAAGAACTTAGACGGCATCATACTTAATACGCATCATCAGGACAGTATTGGTAATTTCCAGGTGTTCTTTACAGACGTTTCGATAAAATAGCCTAGTTAATTAGGGGTATTATTTTTTGACCATCCGTTCTATAAAGACCCGGTTTTCATCATTTTCGAGAGTTACAAAGTACAATCCCGCCCTAAGTTGGGAGATGGTGATCTTGTATTCGTCGTCTTGATCGAATACTGCTTCCGAACTAAAGACCTTCCTACCCAGAGTATCGTAGATGCACAACTGCAATGGTACATTTGTTTTATATGCAACCGTAAGTTGTTCACCGGATGGATTAGGAAAAATTCGTCCTTGTTCTAATGCTTTACCATAAAAATAGGTTTCGGCAAAATTGAACGCTTCCACTCCTATGCTCGCTCCAATGATTCGGCCCGGAATATCGTCGCATGGAGGATGTATTCCTCCCCAAATTCTCGATAAACTCGTCTGATCACTGGCATCGCGATAAGTTGCCCATTGTAATTGAAATGGAACGCTGGGTCCCTTTTCGAATTTTAAAAAAGTATCCTTCGGAATATCAAATACGCCCATCCCTCCGGGAAAATATTCATCTCCTGTAAGCAGGGTGAGAACCTCGGCAGCCGCTCTGGAAAAGGTGGAGTGTCCGGAAATATATCCCGCAAAAGGTGGAGTTACAAAAGATGGTCGTTGGTAAGGAAACCATTCTTCAGCCAGTATCCATCCTACCCCTGCCTCATCTTCATTTGGGTCGATTATAAACTGTGGACCACGCCAGGTATATAGCTTGATCTTTCCTACATTTTCATTAAAGGCACCGGCAAGCAGGTCACCTTCTTTTACCACTTCAATATAGCCAGGAACCAGGGGAATCCCATGTGGATGATAACTATCACCATCCGGATCGCTGGATTGGCCCTGATCTGCCATATAGCGTATTGCGCTTATTGGACGTACGTAATCATAATAGCCTTTGATCCCCCAGGCGCACACTGCAACATCATGCATGGTTCCTCCAAGGATCAAATACGATTTAACATCCCATTCCAGTTCATCCAATTCGTTTCCAACCCCTCGGAATTTACGTGTAAGTTGAGGGTGATCGTTCACGTAATTAAGAATAGTAAACCAATGTCCGGGCGGCGTTTCACTATCGGGACCGTCTGCCCAGAACTCAGCCAGAACTCGGGCATAGTCTCCTCTGGGTACTAACTGGGGTTCGTAAGGTAAACCGGTTACCGGATTAACTTCTCTACCTGTGGAAGGATCACCGCCTTCCAGAAAGTTATAAAATGTATTGTAATTCGAAAAAGAATCGGGATACGACTCTATTGGTAAATTACCTAGTGCAGCGGGAGAAATATCCACCATG
>CAJQNO010000151.1 GCA_905479745.1 uncultured Flavobacteriaceae bacterium
AAACTTTCTGGAATGATCGCGGCGATCTTATTACTGGTGGTTCTTTTAGCCCTGGGTCCGTTGGCTTCACAGATTCCTGCGGCGGTTCTTGCAGGAATTCTGGTTACTGTGGGAATTGGTGTTATGGATTACAAAGGATTACGTGCCATTCCAAATATGCCTAAGGCTGAGATCATTGTAATGTTGGTTGTACTCGTGCTTTCAGTATTCTGGAATTTGATCTATGCGGTAGGGATTGGTCTTGTGCTGGCATCTTTGATATTTATGAAGAAAATTGGTGATGCGACGGCAGCCCGTTCTCAAATCATTCCGTTGTCTGATGCCAATGGATTAGGAATGCCATGGAAGGATGAGCTCAATTTTCCGAAGGAATTACAGCAGGAAGTTTTCATTAAACACCTTGATGGCCCCATGTTCTTTGGTAACACCAATGATTTTCAGGAGATGGCAAGAGGAATTCCAACAACCGCTTCCCATGTAATTATTAGAATGGACAAGGTCCCTTATATGGACCAATCGGGCCTTTATGCAATGGAAGAAGCTTTGTATAGGTTCAATAAGGACAACATTACTGTAATTCTCGTCCATTTAGAGACACAGCCAAGAGTTATGATGGAATCTATCGATATCATTCCGGACCTGATCCCACATGAACATATTTTCAGTGATTTCGATGAGGTACTAGCCTATATCAAGGAAAATGTTGAGGATACGGTAAAGTAATCCGGGGTTAATTTCCGGCGGTGGGATCCTCTTCTGTTGTTTCAGAATTATTTTCATTTCTGAAATTATCCACCTCTTTCAGGATATGAGGCAGTATCATGGGTCCGAGTGACGCTACAGGTTCGTATAATACAGATTCTTCCCGTTTTTCTTCAGACATGATACTATAGGTTTCAGAAGCATTCACAAACATAAAGATCACACTTATTATAAAGGCATATTTTAAGGCGTTGAAAACACCTCCCAGTAACTTGTTGAGTACACCCAGCATGGCGAAATCGGCAATCTTGGTAAAAAACTTGCCCGCAGCCGAAATTATAAAAACAATGGCGAGAAAGGTAATGGCAAAGGCCACTAGATTGACCGTTTGCTCACTCCAGTCGAACCAGGCAGAAATGTATCCGGCCGCATAATCTGAAAAATAAATAGCGCCGTAAACACCCGCAATTAGTCCAACCAGGCCGGCCAAAGCTACAAATAAGCCTTTTTTATACCCAACGTAAAAAGCGATGAGAAGAATAACTCCTATTACAATATCAATGAGGTTCATATTGAGGTTTAACGTAAAGATAGCATTTATGTTTTAAGGACATAAATCAATGGGGGAGTGACAAAAGGTGGTTTTTGGAAATTTATTGAAGTATCTTTGCAGTTCATTTTATGGCAAGAGACGAAATATTAAAAAAACGATGGGAAGATCTGGTGAAGCAATTAAGTGATCGCTTCGCTGAAGGCGAGAACCTGGATCTGGACGCGGTAATTTACCTGGTGGGAGTTCAGGAATTGGGGCAATTGCACAGGAAATTCAAAAAGGATGAGAAGATCAATCTTATGCATATTGCTATATGCAGGTTGCTAGAGCCATATGGGTATTATTCCTTCGATTATTTCGACGAAGAAGGATGGCCGCATTATAAAATAGAAGCCCAACTTCCTTCGCTCAAAGCAGGGGAACAGAGTATTTTAATGAAAGAAGCCATAGTACATTACTTCCTGGAAAAAGAAGTGATTGAATAGAAATTATGTAGTTTTGCGATCGAATAGATTCGACCATGATAGATAAGATAAAAGCACATATTGCCGAAGTAGAAACTTTTTCGGCAAAATCTAAGGAAGAAGTAGAGGCTTTCCGAATAAAATACCTGGGAAAGAAAGGACTGTTGAACGAGTTCTTTGCCGAATTTAAAAACGTATCTAAGGATGAGAAGAAGGAATACGGCCAGGTAGTTAATACCTTAAAATCACTTGCCCAGGAAAAGGTGAATACATTGAAGAGCGCATTGGTAGCTTCTGAAGAAAGATCAGGGGTCTATGGTGATCTGTCAAGACCCGGAGAACCAATCAAACTTGGATCACGGCATCCTGTCTCTATTGTAAAGAATAAGATAGTCGATATATTTTCGCGAATTGGATTTAATGTTTCTGAAGGGCCCGAAATAGAAGACGACTGGCATAACTTCACGGCACTTAACCTTCCCGAATATCATCCGGCAAGGGATATGCAGGATACCTTTTTTATTCAAACAGATCCCGATATCCTTCTCCGAACACATACCTCTTCTGTGCAGGTGCGTTACATGGAAAATAACAAACCACCTATTAGAACAATATCCCCAGGGAGGGTGTATAGGAACGAGGCCATTTCGGCGCGTTCGCACTGTTTCTTCCATCAGGTGGAAGGACTTTATGTGGACAAAGGAGTAAGTTTTGCCGATCTAAAACAAACACTACAATACTTTACTACCGAAATGTTCGGGAAATCCAGGATACGTTTAAGGCCTTCTTATTTCCCGTTTACAGAGCCCAGCGCCGAGGTTGATGTGTATTGGGGTCTGGAAACAGAAACCGATTATAAGATGACCAAAGGAACCGGTTGGCTGGAGATCATGGGATGCGGCATGGTAGACCCTAATGTACTCTCTAATTGCGGGATCGACCCTGAAATCTATTCCGGTTTTGCCTTTGGAATGGGGATCGATCGTGTGGCACTTTTACTACATCAGATCCCCGACATCAGGATGCTGAGTGAGAATGATATTCGTTTCCTGGAGCAATTTAAAAGCTCTCTGTAAAAAATGCGTAAAGATATAGACATCCCCGTAGTTAAGGACGTCTACATTGCAGCCGTTCTGGAGTTCAACCAGGACTTTAATACAAACGATTGGAACGCCTATATCATCAACGATGGTACGAGGCCTTTAGAATCTGTATTGATCGTTTCCCAGGGCTTCGACGACAAAGATCTAACAGCTCCAATGAGGCACTCTTTAGCGCTGTTGCCTGCTAAGGCTTATGCGAAGATCGAATTCCTTGAGGACAGTGTACTTCGATTGAATAATTTTTTTACGATCACCTATTTCATCGGTAATAAACTATACGATAAGCGTTTTGAGCTACCGGCTCATTCGGTTATTGAGGACAATAGTGTGGAGTTACCTGTTATGGATAAGCAAGGTGTTCTTGCCAGGTAATTAAAGTTTCACATAAATTAAAAACCCCTTCCGGAAACGGAAGGGGTTTTCTTTTGGTTGGTTAAATAATCTTTCGATTATTCTTTTATCAATCGCTTCACTGTTGTCGATTCTTCACCTGTTATCTGAACCATATAGACTCCAGATGCCAGTTGAGATATATCGATTACCATTTCACTTCCCATATTGCGAAGGTCGATGGTATTTACCAGTTTGCCATTCATATCATAGATCACTGCGTTATCCAGTAGGATGTTCGATCCGTTGGCAAGAGTTACTTGCTCTGCCGCAGGATTTGGATACATACTAATGGCGCTTCCCAGTTCATTGTCTGCTGCACCAAGAATACTCTCTACGGTGAGCTCGAATGTACAACATCCTTCGTTTCCATATTCGTCGGTAGCACATAGTGTTACTGTGTACACCCCGTCGGTAATTTGTGAACCAGCCGGAGGATCTTGTGTAAAGACCGTTACCGGATCGGTACAGTTGTCGGTTGCTGTGGCATCTCCACCTGCCCAGTAATCTGGTACGGTGTAGAACAGGTTACCTGGTCCCGGATCTACGGTTTGGTCTGCCGGACAGGTCACCTCTGGTGCCAGGGCATCAACTACCGTGATCATAGACTGACAAGCCGCCAGGTTACCACTAGCATCGGAAGCAAATACCGTTGCAGTTAGGTTTCCTCCTGTTGAATACGTTAATCGTAATGATAGGAAGTCTCCACCACAAAGTACGGTGTTTATGTTTCCGGCTACATCGGTACCGGTGAAATCTATCTGTCCGTCTGCTGCCCATGCATCGATCATGGCTGCAGGGATCATAAAGGTCTCGGTAAGGGTTGTAGAACATTGATCTCCGAAGTTTCCGGTGGCACCAATAGTACCTGTTGTATTGGAATCTTCATCGGTGATGGTCCACATTTCCTCGTTTCCTCCTGTTCCATCAATATCACCAAAGGTCATTACCTCAAGG
>CAJQNO010000152.1 GCA_905479745.1 uncultured Flavobacteriaceae bacterium
CTAAGTTCGTCCCAAAGAAAAAAGTGGTAACCGGGCTTACCAATATGTATATCGCCGATGTGCCCACACCGATCGGTCTCCCTTTTGCTTTTTTTCCACTAACCGAGGATCGCACTTCCGGTTTTATACTACCTACTATTGGTGATAACAACAACCGTGGCTTTTTCTTTCAGAATGGCGGCTATTATTTCGCGATAAACGATTATCTCGATCTAACGGTGTTGGGCGACTATTACACCAATGGAAGTTATGGTCTTAGAGGAGAATCTTCCTACGCGCTTCGATATAAGTTTAGCGGGAATGTAAGCGTACGGTACGAAAATCTCATTAATAGCGAGAGAGGCTTTCCGGATTTCAGTCAGAGTTCGGTATATAACATCCGGTGGACGCATACCCAGGACGCCAAGGCAAATCCTACCTCACGTTTTTCAGCATCGGTAAATTTAGGGAGTAGTCGATATTTCAGGCAGTCTATCAATCAAACCAATAATGCCAGTGCGTTGGTGAATACCTTGAGTTCTTCTGTTTCCTATTCTAAAACATTTAGTGGCGAACCCCAGGTAAATTTAACCGTAGCCGGGACCCATCAACAGAATACCAATACAGACGAGGTTAATTTGTCCCTTCCAAATGTGAACGCCAACGTATCCCGTATTTTTCCGTTCGCACCAAAGACGGGTGTAAAAAAGGGGATCATTCAGAATATAAATTTCCAATACGACCTGTCTGCCGAAAACCGGATCTCCACAGTGGATTCGCTATTCTTTAAAAGTGAAATGTTCGATGGTGCCCAGATTGGCGCCAGGCACTCTATTCCTGTGAGTACAAATTTTAAGATCTTCGATTATCTCAGCGCCTCCATGAGTACCGGAATACAGGAAACCTGGACATTACAAACCACCCGTGAATATTACGACCAATCTGCAGACGAAGGCGCCGGTGCGGTAGTGAGGGATACCTTGCAGGGATTTGATCGTTACCTTACCTATAACTTCTCCACGAGTTTAGGAACAACCTTATACGGGATGTACGATTTTGAAGACGAGGGAGAGGATAAAAAGATAAAAGCGATCCGGCATGTTATGCGGCCGTCTATTTCTTATAACATTAATCCGGGTTTCGATCAATATTACGAGGATTACACCATCCCCGCTGCAGACCCCGATGTGAATGATGAAGTAGTTGCTTATTCGCGGTTTCAAAATACCTTATACGGCGCTCCGGGAAGAACGTTCTCCAGCTCCATCGGGTTTTCCCTGAGTAATACGCTTGAAGCCAAGGTTAGGGATAAGGATACAACGGCCACCGAACCACGTAAGATCGTTCTACTAAATAATCTTAATTTCAGTACAGCCTATAACCTATCGGGAGATTCACTCCCCATTAGTCCGGTTCGATTTACAGGGAGCATTCCTATAGTAAAGAAACTCGATTTCAACTTCAATGGAAGTCTGGATCCCTACGCTCTTAACAATAGTAACACGAGGATAGACGAATTTAACATCAATAACGGCGGTAGCTTGTTTAGGCTTACCAATGCCAATATCAGTTTTAATTACTCCTTTTCCAGCAAGGATTTTGAAAGTGATAAAAAGGATGATGATATCCTTGATGATGAGACGTTTAGAAACGGTGGCCGGCCGGACGATCTGTTCGGGGATGCTACCAGTTTGAACGACAGGTCTGCGGCGATAACCAAAGACGAAGAAACAGACCGCGAGAAGAATATAGACTGGTATAATTTCTCGGTGCCTTGGGATCTTCGTGTGGCTTACACGATGACCTATGCCAATAACCAGCGGCAAAACGAAATAAGCTCGCAATCTATTATGTTTAGCTCTAACCTCGAATTGTCACCGCGCTGGCGAGTGGGAATTTCATCCGGATATGACTTCAAGAACAAAGGAGTAACACTTACTCAGTTGCGTTTTGTGCGGGATCTTGAAAGTTGGGAGCTCAGGTTTAACTGGACGCCCATTGGAAGTATCAATACCAACTGGTATTTCTTTATTGGAATACGTTCAAGTGTACTTAGCGACATTAAATACGACAAACGCCGAGAGCCGGACAGAAGTTTATAGTCCCACAATGAATTTCGGAAAAGGATTCACAATTTAAAAAATTCAGAAAAAATTCAGAAAAATGAAACAGATCATACATACTACCAAAGCCCCGGCACCTATTGGGCCTTATAACCAGGCTGTTTTAAAAGGCGATATGCTTTTTACTTCGGGTCAGATTGCCATAAACCCTACTACCGGTAAGTTATTCTCCGGCACCATCTCTGAAGAGACCGAATTGGTGATGGAAAATCTAAAAGCAGTGTTGGAAGCAGCGAATATGACTTTCGAGAATGTGTTAAAAACCTCCATTTTCATTAGTGATATGAAGAATTTTGCTGAAATAAATACAGTATACGCCACCTATTTCGAAGAAGAAACAGCGCCTGCAAGGGAAACTGTGGAAGTAGCTAATCTACCGAAGTATGTAAATGTGGAGATCTCGATGATCGCTTCTCGTTAATTTTCCTTCTCCTTTATAGCGGTCTGATTGAAATCTACAGGAATTGTATTGTCATCGGGAACGACAGGAATCTCATTTTCAGATTCGAGGGTAAGTTTTCTATTGAACAATTTATTAACCAGCTCACGGAAGGTATCGAAATCCACCGAATAAGACAGTCCCGCACCCTGCTCAAAGATCTGGTCCTCCCCTATAAATTGAATATCTGCCTGCCTGTTGAAAAAGTTTATTCGGAGTGAGCCGTCTTCATTTACTAACCACTGGACCTCAATATCCCCGGCCACTGCAGATTCGTTAACGCCGCCTACTGGTACACCTACCTTCCCATTAATAAGAATACGTTCGTTGATCTGTGTAGAAAGCGTGATCCCTACCTGGTCACTGATATATTGATTAGGAGAATTTTGACCGGGTGTATAATCCAGCCCCACAGCAAATTTACCATCCTGATCTGCGAAGATATCGTTTACGATTCCTGCCACACTTTCGGCCAGAGTCCCTGAAAAGGCTCCACTTCCCTGTAAGTTATCGCCCACGAACGAATTTGAAGCAAGTAAGAACAATGCCTGCTTTTCACGTTGTTCCTTGTTCTGAAGTTTATAATCCAACTCACTCTTAACGATAGAAGAAGCTCTAGGGAATTCTATTTCAAAATTAATATCAGGATGAATTAATTCACCAGACAAGTCAATAAGTACTTCCACCGGTATCTTACTATTTACAGATGGGTTATCAAGTAGAATTGAAGGATTTGCATTTGTGCTATACTTGGCCGTGAGATCGAGATTAGCGCGTTCCGGACTACCATCCCAGGTTATATTTCCACCAGATTCTACCGTAAATGTTTTCTGAACCAGGCCGCCATACCTAAAATCGTAGGTTCCCTCGATCACTAAGAAATCCCCCCACATTCTAAATTTACCCAAAGTATTGATCTCCAGCAGGAGGATCCCGGCTCCTCTACCCTTCAGCCTCGAATTATTTACCTGGTCTACTACCACTTCAACTTCGGCGTTCTTATTTATATCCAGTTCGAAGTTAAGGGACAGCCCTTTCACGTCTTCTGAAACAAAAGTCTCACCACTAATACGAGCTGCTTTTTCCTCTGGCGATAGGAATTTAATAAACGAATTATCACCTATGGATTCGGTGTCGCTCAATGGTATTTTGAAGGTAGTTCCTTCCTCGGTAGTAGCGACCACATCAATAACAAGCTCTTCTGCTGGACCTTTGATATTGGCCGTACCGCTAATAAATGCTGTGCCGTAATACAGAGCTTCTTCATCGGGGGGTGTATCAAGCACCAACAACCGGTCTGTTTCAATATTAAGGTTAAGCGCCCAATCCTTGAAATTTCTGTGTGTGGCATTTCCAACGAGGGTACCTGTAGTATTAAATTTAGTATCTGTAATGGTGGTTCGACCGATGTCTAATTTATTTTTGGTAACAATTATCTGAGTGTTTTCGGCCAAATTGAAATCGGTATTTAGATACGGGATCTTTAAACCACTTTCTTCGAGTAAGAGTCTCCCAAGTATATCTGGCGATTTATAATTACCCACAACCTTGGCACTTCCACTCATATACCCTCGCATATTGGTTATTACATCACCACCAAAAGGACTGAAGGCATGCATGTTAAATCTATCGAGATCTACGTTCATCGAAATCTGCGGATTATCTGTAGCCACATTTATAGTTCCTACGGCCGAAATAGACTTAACATTGTCATTAATGAGCGTTGTATTGATAGAATATCTGGTTAGGTCCTTATTTCCACTAATATCAAGACTGAGGTCACCAAATGGAACGTCGTTTATCTCAACATCGTCTACTGTTACTTTAGAACTAGGGTAATAGGCGCCTCCTTTCTGAAGAAAATTAAGTTTGCCATTCACTACACCCTGAAGGTCCAGACTATCAATATCGGGTGCAATATTTCCGAAGTTAACATTCTTAAACTGTAGCTGTAGATTTTTATAAGTAGTATCCCTTACAGAGCCCGCAAAGCGAATAAATTCGTCGTTGTGATTTAAAACAAGCGAGTCTATTTTTATATACTTGAAATTATCATCGAAAGTGATCTTATTCAAGTTGTTATTATCCTTGTTTACGAACCAAACATTATCTTTATAGGTAATATCAGATTTCTTTACACCAACAACCGATTTTCCCTCTGGGTTTATGGTGTGATACAACGAAAAATTGAAGAGATCTCTTTTCTTTTTCCCGCCTTTAAAGCGAGATCTTATATAGAGTGTATCCAGCAGTGTCTTATTGATCACATTGATATCTGAGACCTTGTACTTGCCTGTATCAACAGAGTCGATAGAAATGTATGTGTTGTAAAGAGGGTTATCGTTATCCACCTGAATATTTACTTTACCAAGATAATTATCCAACACCAGTATCTCGGGCGACCTGAAATCAAGTTTAAATTCAGACTCGTTGGAAGCAACTGATCCTCTCACTCTCGTATTCTCTCCAAATTTCAGTTGTGGGACGAAAACTTCGACCAATTTATTGTACACCTCAAATTCGTAATCAATGTATTGATTTACGGTAACTTCATTTGGTATGTAATTGGCGTAGATACTCCCTACTCCGTTTCTAAAGAGATCCGGAACATCTTCAATTAAAAACTCTCCTTTTATTTGTCCGGTGATGATATCAGGTGAGTTTATCTCAATGGTATGCACAGGTCCATTAAAAGAAGAGGTAATAAGAAAATCGTCGAAGAAAAAATCATCGTCTTCATTCTGATAGAATGTTTGTACAAATTCTATAGTCCCTTCCGCATCATTTACTGTAGTTCCATCCATATCCATTATAATCCTTCCGGCGAATACCGAGACACTGTCTCTTTTGAATAGATTTAATTTGTTGAGCTCTGCATATTCCACATCCGCCTCAAAATCGTATTGATTGAATTCTTTAGATACGTCTATCAACCCTTTAAATTCCATCCTAAGATTAGGATCGTTTATGATAAGATCTCCGTCGAAAATTGGATTCTTTAAATTCCCGGCAACCTTAATATCTTTATAGGTGTAGTCTTCAAAATTGAAGGAAGTAATACTTCCATTCAATTGGGTGTCTACAGTTTCCTGGGTAAACCCACGACCGTCAAATAGTAAGTTAGCTGTTACGTTCCCGATAGATTGAGTCCCGACCAGTTTGCCTAAATTAAATTTTGTGAGTTTGGCTCTTCCTTTGTAATAGGCGTTTTCTATATCGGTTGTGTTACCCATTTCGAAAGCCATTTCCAGGCTTCCAATTTTACTGTTTAGTTTACTATCGGTTATCAGCTCACTACTGGTAATAGTTGTATTTCCGGTAAATGTGAAACTGCCTAATGGTTTTAACTCATTTGGAAGCACTTCCCCCAAAACACGTGGCATCAATCTACGCAGGTCGTAATAGTTTGAAGCGATAAGGTGGTTATTTGCAGTAATTGTAAAAATCCCGTCACCGTTAAAGAGGTTTTTAAAGTAAAAATTTCCTCGTATACGAGAGTTAGAAGTACTAAGGTCGGTATTGGTGAGTTTAAAATCGTTCAAGATGCCTTCAAGGTTTCCACTAAAATTTATGGTTTGGCCGGCACCAAACTCATTATAGAATTTATTTAGGTCGTTGGTTGCAATCGTAGAATTTTCCAATGCTGCATTGATCACGACATTATTTTTAAAATCGGCCATCCCATTTTTAGAATAATCCAATTCTACATTTCCTTTTACGAGGGATTGACCGGTGTCTAGGCTTAGATCCAGGAATCGCATTTCTTCAGGGGAGTATGAAAAATCGGCCGATAGATTTTCAATCCTTAGTCCAAAGTCACTTAACATCGAAAGAGCGAGTATATCTGCGTCTATGTCGGGCCCGTTGATCTCAAAATCTTTGGCTTTCAGATTAATTTTTTGCAGTTTAATGATTTCGGGTGCTTCCAGGTTCTCATCGGATATCCTTATATCACTGTTTACCAGTTTAACGTCGTTCCCAAATAGCACAAAGGGTTCCTCACTGGGTTGACCGGTATTGAATTTTTCGGTAAAAATAAAAAGGTTATCATCTGTTTCATCGAGATAGGTTTTTACATACAGCTTAGAATTTATAAGTTCTACCTCCCCAAACTCAAGTTTTCCGCTTAAAATATTTGGCAAGCTAAGAATGTTAGTTTGCACTTGCATTGCGTAAATAAGTGTATCTTGATGGTGATCGGCTATATAAACTTCACGTATGTCCACTTCACCTTTCCAATTAAGGCCCATACGCTCTATAGATATATCGGTACCATAGGATTCATTGAGATTATCCGTTACCTTTTTAGCGATCTTGGTTTGAACCGCCGGAATGGATAGAATGATCACAATAAGCAACAGCAACAATACAATGATTGCAAAGGTGCGAAGTATTATTTTCCGGAGTTTTTTGATACGCTTTTAAAGTTTTAATTTTACTCCCAATAAACGTGCCTTATTTTGGAAGACAAAAACATTTATATTCTTGGCATTGAATCGTCCTGTGATGATACTGCTGCCGCTGTTATAAACAACGGCGTGGTTTTATCTAATGTTGTGGCAACACAGAAAATTCATGAGGCCTACGGTGGGGTTGTACCCGAGCTTGCCTCCCGTGCCCATCAGCAAAATATCGTACCGGTCGTTCATGAGGCACTGCGCAAAGCAAATATCGATAAAAAAGACGTAAGCGCCATAGCTTTTACACAGGGTCCCGGACTCATGGGGTCGTTGTTGGTTGGGGCTTCATTTTCTAAGTCGTTTGCCTTAGGCCTGAATATCCCCCTCATTGGTGTAAACCATATGCAGGCGCACATTTTGGCACATTTTATAAAAACAGAAGAACAGGCTGCACCTAATTTCCCATTTCTGGCGTTGACCATTAGCGGTGGTCATACGCAATTAGTAAAAGTTACAGACTATTTTGAGATGGAGATCATAGGCGAGACATTAGACGATGCCGTGGGAGAAGCCTTTGACAAATCGGCTAAAATACTTGGGTTACCCTATCCCGGAGGACCTCTTATAGACAAATATGCTCAACTTGGTGATCCGGGTCGATTTCCATTTCCAAAACCGAAGGTGGGGCCATTGGAATTTAGTTTTAGTGGTTTGAAGACTGCAGTATTATATTTTATTGAAAGGGAAACCCGGAATGATCCCCATTTTATTGAAAAGAACCGTAACGATATCTGTGCAAGTATACAGGCCACTATTGTAGATTATCTTATGGATAAACTTAAAAATGCAGTAAAGAAAACAGGAATCAAGGAAATTGCTATAGGTGGTGGGGTCTCGGCCAATAGCGGGATACGAAAAGCCTTAAATGATGCCAAAAAATCTTATGGATGGAATACCTATATCCCTAAATTCGAATATTGTACAGATAATGCTGCAATGATTGCTATGGTTGGAGAGCTAAAATATAAGCAGCAAATGTTCTCGTCACCAGATATAGTATCTAAGGCACGAATGAAATTTTAATGGACGAAACAAGCAGAGATATAGTACAGCGGATACGAGTAGGTCTAAAACCCTGGAGTGAGCATATCATGGAGAAAAAGATGTTTGGAGGCTATTGTTTTTTATACAAAGGCAAGATGTG
>CAJQNO010000153.1 GCA_905479745.1 uncultured Flavobacteriaceae bacterium
GACGAAGTTGACACTAGTGGAAACTGGCCGAAAATTTATGACACAGACGATAGGCAGCAATAGCTTACATACAATACCAAATAAAAGACTGTCCGTTCAAGTTTCATTGACCGGACTTTCTTTTTTATTGACTAATAGCAGTAGTTCTGAAATTATCCATTTCTCCTCTATGGTTTATGAAAAGGAACGCACTCCGGAGGAACTGTTATTAGACATCGATACCTTTATAAAGGAGCACGTTAAGAACGCATCCGAATTCGAATCGGTTCGTGTGATCTATTCCAATGCCGAATTTACCGCAGTACCTACTCCCCTTTTCGATGAAGCTAAAGCCAGCGATTATTTAAAATTCAATGCGAAGATACTCGCAAACGATTTTATTGCCTGGGACGACGTACCTGCCAGGAATATGCATATCGTTTATGTTCCGTATGTGAATATCAATAATTTCCTGTTCGATATCTTCGGTAGTTTTCAGTACTATCATTCGGCATCTGTTATGCTGGAAATGATTCCCCTGGAATCCAGGTTTACTGAAGAAACCTTGGTTTATATCAATGTGGAACATTCAAGTTTCCAGATCGTAGTTCAATCTTCATCTCAGCTCAGGCTCTGCAATTCGTATCACTTTGTAACTCCGGAGGATTTTATTTACTATATCCTTTTCTGTTTCGAACAATTGGACATTAACCCTGATAGTGCCAAAGTTGTTATGATGGGGCAAATCAAAAAGGATGATCCGCTGTTTGAGATCGCATACACATATATCCGGAATATAGAGTTTTTACATGAAAGTCTTTTACAAATTCAATTAGAAGGGACTTTAATCCACGAACATCCATTACTCAAATTTAAATAAGCATGCGGATAGTTGCAGGAAGGTTTAAAGGAAAGCGAATAGTAGCTCCAAAGAAATTACCGGTACGCCCCACCACCGATTTTGGGAAAGAAGCTTTATTTAACATTCTCAATAACCGTTACGATTTTTCAGAATTAAGAGTGCTGGATCTTTTTGCAGGGACTGGAAATATTAGCTATGAGTTTGCCTCACGAGGGACAGAAGATATTGTAAGCGTAGATGCTCATTACGAATGTGTGCGGTTTATCCAGCGTACCGCTGAAGAGCTTGAAGTAGAGATTAAAACCGTTAAGAGTGACGTATTTAAATATCTCGAAGTAAAGCAACCTCCTTTCGACATCATTTTTGCCGATCCCCCTTACAATTTTGAGCCGTCCCAATTGGAAACCCTTATAACCAAGTGTTTTGCACAAGATCTTCTAAAAGAAGATGGCACCCTTATCATTGAGCATACTAAACACATAAACCTACAGGACGCGGCTCATTTTACCGAATCCAGGAAGTATGGTGGTTCTGTTTTCAGCTTTTTCCAGTAACAATTTTCGAATTTAACTGAAGGCGGTTTCAATATGATTTAAATTACTACTTTTATGGTTATTTTAAATTAACCAGCCAGATTTGCATGAAAACTCCGGAAAGTTCATTTTTGGATTTAGGGTTTGCAGTTTTCGAATTTTACGAAAAATATGTGATCGCAACCGTGAAAGAAGGAGTCGTCCTGGGACAACAGGAAATGGCAAAATTTCATGAAATATTCTCCCAGTATTATGGTGATAAGCTCTTCGGATATATTTCAAATCGCAAGAACGATTATACCATAAATCCACTTTATTACAAGGAAATAGAGAAGTATGATCTGAAAATAGTCGGGATAGCTACCTTGTGTTATTCTAAAGAATCTTACGACATGGCCTTGTTCGCCGAACAGTTCTTCAGCTGGCCGCATGCTGCCTTCTATAAACTGGAAGACTGTATATCGTTTATCACCCAACGATACAATGAAGAAAAAAATGCAGGCCTGTAAGCCGGATTCTGTTCTCTTCAATTTACATTAAAGAGCCCTTATCATTTATCTGGACTATTTGTTGCCAAATAGTTCTATCTACCTACCCTCTTACGTTGGGCGGGAACCCTCGAATGTAAGTTTACGTGGTATTTCACCGCATAGAGTTTACACGATTTCACTACAGCATTACCTGTACATCCTTTCTGTTGCACTAGTCCTACCGTATAGCATGAGCTATACGACGACGGCCGTTAGCCGCTATGCTTCCCTATGGTGTCCGGACTTTCCTCCCATCAACGAATTGATGCGCGATAAGGCGGCCTGCGCTGCAAAAATACTCCAATGTTAATAAATAGCGTAAAATAGGGAAGTCTATTTTTTAAAAAGCGGGAGCAGGTTTTTATATTTGTTTGAATATGGAGCACTTCATAGTTTCGGCTAGAAAATACAGGCCTACTCAGTTCGAGGACGTGGTAGGACAACAGGCGATCACCAATACGCTGGACAATGCCATTGCAAACAACCATCTCGCCCAGGCTTTATTGTTTACAGGCCCTAGAGGCGTTGGTAAGACTACCTGTGCACGGATCCTGGCTAAAAAGATAAACCAGGACGGAACCGAAAAGGATGATGAAGACTTTGCCTTCAATATATTCGAGCTGGATGCGGCCTCTAATAATTCGGTGGACGATATACGAAATCTTATAGACCAGGTTCGTATACCACCCCAGGTTGGAAAATACAAGGTATATATAATAGACGAGGTTCACATGTTGTCTCCATCTGCTTTCAATGCTTTTCTGAAAACCCTGGAAGAGCCACCAAGACATGCCATTTTTATATTGGCAACCACCGAAAAACACAAGATCATTCCTACGATTTTATCCCGATGTCAGATCTTCGATTTCAGAAGGATCACGGTTCAGGATATAAAACAGCACCTGGCCAAAGTTGCCACTTCCGAAGGAATTGAAGCTGAGGATGATGCACTTCATATCATTGCCCAGAAAGCCGATGGTGCCCTTAGGGATGCGCTTTCTATTTTTGATAGGGTGGTGAGTTTTGCCGGTAAGAACCTTACCCGCCAGGCAGTTACCGAAAATCTGAATGTCCTGGATTATACCTACTATTTTTCAATTACCGATTTATTGCTGGAGAACAATATTCCACAATTATTAGTCTCCTACAATGATATTTTGTCCAAAGGTTTCGACGGGCATCATTTTATCATGGGCCTTGCATCGCATTTCCGCGATCTGCTGGTGTGTAAGAACGAGGATACGGTCGAATTACTTGAAGTTGGTGAGCAGGTGAAAAAAATGTACCTGGAACAATCGCAAAAGACCGAAGCCTCTTTTCTCATTGAAGCCATCGAGCTGGCCAATAACTGCGATCTAAAGTACAAATCGAGTAGAAATCCCCGGCTTCTGGTAGAACTATGTCTCATGCAGTTAGCTTCCATCACCAGAAGAGACGAAAAAAAAAAGTCTCAACCTAAGCGCTTTGTAATTCCTCCTTCATTTTTTAAGGGAATTGCTTCTGAAAAGAAGCCGGTCGCCGGACAGCAACCACAAACTGAGACGCTAAATACTACACCTTCAGAAGAACTCATTGCCAATAAAGTAACCAAGGTTGATGTGGCTGCCCCTTCAGAAGAAAAAATTGAACAACCGCGGGTTATTGAGCGTCCACAGATTCTCGCGGAACGAAATGCCAAGAAGGTTTCTGCACTATCTCTGAAAAGCATTCAGAAAAAACAACAGTTAAAGAAAGAACTGATTGCCAACCAACCGGATCAGGAAAATCTTCCCGTTACAGATTTCACTGAAGAAGAATTGCAAACGGCCTGGGCAGATTATGCAAAAAAAGTAGAAACCGATGGCAAGTACAACCTCCTCTCCCATCTTACTATGGGTAGGCCTGCATTGGAAGGCACGCTGATCCATCTCGTCTTCCCGAATGACACCATTAGAGTTGAAGTAGAACGAGCAAAATTCGAATTACTTGGTTTCTTGCGGGATAAATTACAGAATTACGAGATCGACCTGTCCATCGAAGTAAACGAGGAAGAAACCAAGCGTTACGCTTATACCGCACGTGAGAAATATGAGAAATTAAGGGAAAAAAACCCATTGATCGATACCTTGCGAAAAGAGTTCGACCTGGATATTTAATCTATGCTATGGAGCAAAAAGACGATGGTACAAAAAAAATGCTAGGCCTTAAACTTCCAACAGACCCACGTTGGGTAAATATTGTTGAAAAAAACATAGAAGAGATCCTTACAGATCATGCCTATTGTGAACAGAAAGCTGCTTCTACGGCTATTTCGCTTATCGTATCTTTCCCCGAATATACAGAACTTGTTCAGGATATGATCGCCCTGGTTGAAGAGGAAATGAGTCATTTTAAAATGGTTCATGACCTCATCCTTGAACGTGGTTGGGTAATGGGCAGGGATCGCAAAGATCATTATGTGTCCAGGCTTACACAGTTTTTTCCGAAGGGGGGCAGCAGGACAACACAATTAGTACACCGTTTGTTATATGCTGCATTAATCGAGGCCAGAAGTTGCGAACGTTTCCGGTTGTTAAGCGAAGAACTACAGGATAAAAAATTAGCACGTTTTTACCGAAAACTGATGATCAGTGAGGCCAATCACTATACACTCTTCCTGGGATATGCCCGGAAATATGGTGATAGCGTGGAAGAAGTAAATAGTAAATGGCAGGAGCTTCTTAATTATGAAGCAGATATCATGAAGGATCTGGGTAAAGAAGAGACCATCCATGGCTAGAGGTTTTCAGGGAAGTAGTTTTTTGGTTACTTAAAACCGTGCAATAAATAGTCTAAGGGGTCTGGGGATTTACTTATCCCTCATTTGGATCTCCATCTCTTCTGCTACCTTCTCATTGTAAAGGCTTTTTACGATACCATCTGCTAGACCGATCTTGGGAACGTACATATTCTTGGAACCGCTCCATTTCATGGCCGAAAGATAGATCTTAGTGGCTGGAATGATCACATCAGCCCTATCTGGATTCATTTGTAATTCGAAAATACGCTCGTGATAGGTATAGGATTTCAATTCCTCATAAAAGCCGGCCAGGTAAAAATAACTCAGTGGTTTGCCTATTTTCTTTTCACTTAATTTATAGATGCTATTAATGTTTCCTCCCGAACCTATACAATTGATCTTACTGTATTTGCGAGTGGTCTTTTTGATCCAGGTTTTCACATCGTCCCAAATACTTTCTCGTACCATATCGTTTAAGATTCGTACTGTTCCCAGTTGGAACGATTTTGAGGTAACCACCTTTCCGTTTGCGAAAACTGTAAATTCGGTACTACCACCTCCCACGTCGACATATAGAAACACCTTATTATCATCGATAAGTTCTCTAAGATCTGTTGTTGCAATTATGGCAGCTTCGTCGTTACCATCGATGATCTGAATTTCTACGCCGGTCTCTTCCTTGATCCTTTTAGCTATGCTCACGCCGTTTCTCGCCTCACGCATGGCAGAAGTAGCACAGGCACGGTATCGAGAAACATTGTGTGTTTTCATCAAAAGGATATATGCATTCATGGCATCCACCATTCGAGTGTAGTTTTCCTCCGAGATATTGTCCTTCAAAAACACATCGGCTCCAAGACGAATAGGAACACGTACAAGAGATGTTTTTTTAAACAATGTCTTACTTCCTTCCCTTTCTATAACGGTTGCAATAAGAAGCCTGATAGCATTAGATCCTATATCGATAGCCGCGTATTTTTCTATATTTAGCAAATCAAGTCAATTTTTGTTGGTAATATTCGTATAATTTAAACTGTGAGCGTACCGGTGGTTTGTCATTTCGCCTGTAATCGTTATCCGAATCCTGTGAGATTATCCTCGCTTTCACATTGTCGCTCCAGCAGATCTCGAAGGTATCGATTAGTTCCGCTTTTATATCCTCGTCGTAGATTGGACATGAAATCTCCACCCGATTGTCCAGGTTACGCCCCATGAAATCGGCTGAGGAAATATATATTTTAGGGTCACCACCGTTTTCAAAGATAAATAATCGGGGGTGTTCGAGAAATTTATCAACCACGCTAATAACCTCGATATTTTCACTCATGCCTTCTACTCCCGGAATGAGACAACAAATACCACGCACGATTAGTTTAATTTCTACACCGGCCTGGCTGGCTTCATAAAGCTTGTCGATCATTTTAAAATCTGATAAACTATTAAGTTTTAATCTAATTCCACAAGGCAATCCCTGTTCAAGATTCTGGATTTCCTTCTCTATCAGATTGTAGATCGCATTTCGGGTATAATGAGGAGACACGATAAGATGCCTGTATTTTTTGATTTGATAGTTTACCTGAAAGAAATCGAAAACTTTATTTATTTCCTTCCCAATTCTCTGATTTGCAGTAAACAGCGTATAATCTGTATACACACGTGCTGTGGATTCGTTGAAGTTACCTGTACTAATAAAGGAGTATCGAGATACTTTCTTATTTTCCAGTCTTTCAATTACGCAGGCTTTACAATGTACTTTTAACCCGGTGACACCAAATATAAGCTTTACTCCTTCACTTTGCATCTCTTCTGCATAGCCAATATTAGCCGCTTCATCGAAACGAGCCTGCAGTTCTATCTGAACGGTAACATCTTTGCCATTCTTTGCGGCATTTATAAGAGCACCTGCAATTTGTGAGGACTCGGCCAAACGGTAAATGGTGATTTTAATCGATTTTACTTTGGGATCGAGTGCAGCTTCTTTCAAAAACTTAACAACATAGCCAAAAGACTGATATGGGGTGTAAAGCAGGTAATCTTTTTCAGCAATCTTTTCAAGAATACTTCCTTCCAGGCTAAGGCCGGGTATTCGTAGTGGTTCTTTTGCCTCGTACAACAGGTCTTTTCTGCCCAGGCTGGGGAATTTCATATAATCCCTCCTATTGTGATATCTTCCCCCAGGAATAATACTATCTGTGCTATCTATTCCCATTTTATTCATGAGGAATTCCAGAGTTTCCTTGTCGATATTCTTATCGTATACAAAACGCACCGGATCACCCGAACTACGTTTTTCCACACTGCGGGATATCTTTTCAAGGAAACTCCTACTCAGGTCACTATCGATATCCAATTCGGCATCCCTCGTTATCTTTATCATGTGAGCCGTAATACTCTCGTAATTAAAAATACTGAAGATATTGCCAAGACAACGCCTTATCAGGTTATCCAGCATTATGATGTACTGCTTATCCCCTTCGGTGGGTAATTCCACAAACCGGTCTATCTGTCTAGGAATTTCGATAAGGGCATAGTTTATTTTAGATTCGAAGGCAACATCTTCTTTAGACATCTTCATTCTTACCGCCAGATAAGCCGCACTATCTTTTAATCTAGGGAACTCTTCCAATTCTCCAATCATGATGGTAACCAGAGAGGGGCTTACTTTTTGAATAAAGAAATCCAAAACAAATTTATCCTGTTCGGGACTAAGTTCGGTTTCATCTATGATATAAATATTCTCCTTCTGAAGTTCTTTCTGTATGCTATGAAGAATACTTAGGCTGGTTGACTGTTGTTCTATTACAGTTTGAGTGATCTCTTCTAATAGTTCGGTAGCCGAAATACCTCCCAACACTCTGCGTCCTCCTTTACCCGCTTCAACAATACGTTTTATAGTGGCATATCGCACTTTGAAGAATTCGTCCAGGTTGTTAGAAAATATCCCAACGAAACGAAGCCTTTCTATAAGGGGAACCGTTCGGTCTTCGGCCTCTTGAAGCACTCTGGCGTTAAATTGCAACCAGCTTAGCTCTCGGTTTCTATACAGGTTCTTAACTACTTTAGAAGATTTCGCCATGCAGATCAATCTTTTAGATGTCGTGGAAAAATCATCGCTTTGGTCTTACCCGTTGTTATATCCTTCCAGGAATCGACTGGGAATTTAATCATTACAAATCCACTGGTTGGTAGGTTATCTATGTATTCGTTTCCAAGCATATTCACTATAGAGGTGAAAGCATGATTATGACCTACGATCATCACACGATCCATCGAATCGTCTAGATTTTTAATGATTTCCATCACGCTCTGCCCACTAAAATCGTACAGATCGTGATTAAGCTCGAAATGGTCGTCACCAATTCCAAAAGCATTTTTAAAATACATGGCCGTTGTTTGAGCCCTGTTAGCATCACTTGAAATGATCTTTTGTGGTGGTTTGTGCTCTACCCTTGCCTTCTCAGACACCATGGTAGCATCATTATGACCTCTTTTTTTTAAAGGTCTCTGGTGGTCTGGCAGATCGTACTTCCAAGACGATTTTGCATGACGGGCCATGTAAAGTGTTTTCATTTAAGCTATTTTTTTAAGGTTGAAGTCTGTTAATAATCCAGTCTGCATCTTTTAAAAGAAATTGAATCCTGTCGTGCAGCCTGTTGGGCCTTCCCTGCCAGAATTCGATGGAGATCGGCCTTACTAAAAAGCCACCCCAGTCTTTTGGTCGTTTCACTTCTTTGTTCTCATATTCCTTTTCCAGCTTTGCTAGCTGTTCTTCCAGCTGCTCCCTGCTTTCGATAGTGTGGCTCTGATTGGACACCACAGCGCCTAACTGACTTCCCTTGGGTCGGGAATGAAAATAGTTATCAGAATCTGTATCGGAAGTTCGTTCGGCTATTCCTTTGATGATCACCTGGCGTTCCATATTTGGCCAGAAGAAAGATAAGCCCACATTAGGGTTATTAGCAATCGATCTACCCTTTTCACTATTGTAATTGGTGTAAAAGTAAAAGCCGTATTCGTCGTATTTCTTTAAGAGTACAACCCTGCCTTTTGGAAATCCATCCGTGCCAATAGTGCTAAGGGTCATGGCATTTACCTCATCCACTCCCCCAGACTCCTGTACATCGTAAAACCAGGTACGGAATTGTTGCATAGGATTGGGATCGACCGAGGTGCGGGTTAATTCACCTTTCTCGTAGGATTTCCTATAATCATGAAGGTTATCTCTCATGCCAAAAACTTTGCTACGCAAGTTACGAGTTTTGGAAAAGCTGTGAAAAGATGAAAGAATTAAATCTGGGTTAAAATTTGAAGGAAATACCATCTTCAGCCAATTCCACTTTATCAAAAACCTCCTGTGCTTCCCTACGGAAATCTTCCAGATCCTTATATCGACCTGAATAATGTCCCAGAATAAGGGTTCCTACCTCCGCCTTTTTAGCTATCACGGCGGCTTCCTTGGCTGTACTGTGTTTGGTTGCTTCGGCTAAATGTTGGTGCGACTCTAGAAAGGTGGACTCATGATACAAAACAGCAGCCCCTTTGATTTGCTCTACTATACTTGGGAAATATGCGGTGTCACTACAATAGGCATAAGATACCGGTGGGTCTGGTGGATGTGACACTGTCTCGTTTTTTACCAACAATCCATCCCTATTTTCCACATCGTATCCCTGTTTTATCTTAGAAAAGTAGCTGTTGTCAATCCGGGATTTAACGGCTGCGTCCAGGTTTAATTTCCGCTCCCCCGGTTTTTCGCGAAACAGAAAACCATTGGTATAAACCCTGTGATCTAAGGGAACGGTCTCTACACTTACCTTTTCGTCCTCAAAAAGTGTTTCAGGAGATTTCGAGCTTAGTTCATGAAAAATAAGATTGTAATTGGTCCAGCTGTTTCCTAGTTTTAATTGAAGGACAATAGCCTCTTTTATTCCCTCCGGTCCGTAGATATGCAGATCGGCTTCTCTGCCTAATAGCCTGAAAGTTGAAATAAGGCCAACGAGTCCGAAGAAATGATCTCCATGTAAATGTGAAATGAAGATATGACGAATACGGGAGAATTTTACTTTTAATTTGCGCAGCTGAACCTGTGTTCCTTCTCCACAATCAATAAGAAACAGATGGCCTTTCATTTCCAATACCTGTGCTGTGGGATGCGCACTGGCTCGGGGAGTTGCGGAATGACAACCAAGAATGGTAAGGTTCATACTGGGATAAGGGATATATTGGTGGGTATTACAGCTTTAAAATCCAAGGTCACGTTCTATTTCTTCCATTTCAATAATATCTGCGGCTTCCTGGGCCGTAGGAACAACAATGAGTTCGGTAGGTATGGTATCCGGGTCTAGAGTTGATGAGATCAAGACGAACGATTGCTTTGTAGCCCTGTGTTTATTGGATGTTTTTAGAAAATACAACAGTTCTTCAAGGGTAAGCGCCGGGTAGTTGGTAAGATCGATCACCACGTTCTGACCCTTAAATTTTTTTAATATCTGAAATTCAAGAAAAGACGCAAATTCTTTCAGGTTGTCGTGGTCGTCTGCCAGGACCACATAGTTTTCGTAATTTTTAATTTTCATTATGCTGAATTTTTGAAGCCAGCAGATATAATACAGCCATCCTGATGGCAACCCCGTTCTGAACTTGCTCCAGGATGATCGCCTGCTTACTATCGGCCACGTCACTGGTTATTTCAACCCCACGATTAATAGGCCCCGGGTGCATAACAACAATTTCTTTGCCAAGACTATCCAACAGTGCCTTATTAACACCATATTGCTGGGTATATTCCCTGGTAGTTGGAAAATAACTAATCTCCATTCGCTCATTCTGAACCCGCAACATATTGGCTACATCACACCATTCTAAAGCCTTGCGAAGATTCCCTTCATAAGACACACCTAATTTTTCTATATATTTAGGTATAAGCGTTTTAGGGCCACACACTTTAACTGTAGCTCCAAGTTTCTGCAAAGCAAAAATATTGCTCAATGCTACCCTTGAGTGCAGAATATCCCCCACAATCACCACCTTTTTTCCTGCCACGCTTTTAAGTCTTTCCCGGATCGAGTAACAGTCTAGCAGGGCCTGGGTAGGATGCTCATGAGCTCCATCCCCTGCATTCACGATACTGGCGTTGATATGTTTAGAAAGAAACACACCTGCACCAGGATTAGGGTGTCGCATAACAACCATATCCACTTTCATGGACAGGATATTGTTTACAGTATCTATAAGTGTTTCCCCTTTAGTTAGGGAAGATGAGGCTGCGGAGAAATTAATAACATCGGCGGAGAGTCTTTTCTCGGCCAATTCGAAGGAAAGGCGGGTGCGTGTACTGTTTTCGAAAAATAGATTGGCGATGGTTATATCGCGAAGTGAGGGGACCTTTTTTATGGGTCTGTTGATCACTTCCTTAAAATGATCGGCGGTTTCGAAGATCAGGTTAATATCATCTTCGTTGATGTATTTAATTCCTAATAAGTGATTTACACTTAATTCGCTCATATTAATTACTAATTAGATACACTGCGTCCTCACCATCCTGTTCTTTCCAGCACACTTTTACTTTTTCCTTATTGATAGCGTCTACCTGACGGCCGCGATAATCTGGCTGAATAGGTAAATGACGGCTAAATCTTCTGTCTATGAGGGTTAATAGTTCGATCTCTGTGGGTCTGCCAAAGGATTGAATGGCGGTAAGTGCCGACCGTATACTACGCCCTGTGTAAAGGACATCGTCTATAAATACCACCTTTTTGTCTTCCACGATAAAGTCTATCTGGGTGGTGTTAGCTTCCAGTGGCTTATCTCCTCTTCTGAAATCGTCTCTATAAAAGGTAATATCCAGATATCCCAAGCGGATATTCTTGATCTTATAATCCTTTTCTAGCATTATTTTCAGGCGTTCGGCGAGATAAACCCCTCGTGGCTGGATCCCTACGAGTACGGTGTCTTGAAAGTTATCGTGATTTTCAATTAATTGGCAAGCCAGTCGATGAAGGGCGATGTGCACTTCGGTTGCGTTTAGTAACACTTTTTGGCTCATACAGTAGATCTGAATCGTATTCAGGGTACAAAAGTAAGTGTTTTTGTATAATTAATTGCAACTGCCGGGGAATTGTTGCTTTGTTTGGGTACTGAAACGGGTGGATGCTGAATGGAGTTCAGTATGACAGAAGGGGTTTGGTGCGGATTGAGTGGATGCTGAAACGAGTGGATGCTGAATCGAGTTCAGCATGACATAGATGATGGTGGTTGAATCAAATTGATGCTGAAACGGGTGGATGCTGAATCGAGTTCAGCATGACATAGATGATGGTGGTTGAATCAAATTGATGCTGAAACGAGTGGATGCTGAATCGAGTTCAGCATGACAAAGATGATGGTGGTTGAATCAAATTGATGCTGAAACAAGTGGATGCTGAATCGAGTTCAGTATGACAAAGGGGGATTTTTGGGTGGAGCGATGCGTTAGGGATTGAGGCAGATACCCCGCCGCAGGCGTGTATAGCCGAAAGCCCGCCCGTGAAGTAGACGTGAAGTGAGCTATGCTCTACTTCATCGTCACTTCACGGAACGCCCAAAATAAAAAGCCCCTCATTACTGAAGGGCTTTTGGTATATAGCTTAAATGGTGGGCTTATTACTTCTTGCCTTCCATTTTATCTTTGATCTCCTGTAGTTTTGCATTCGCATCACCTAAGGTTGGTTTCGCTTCTTCGGCTTGCTTGGCAGCAGTTTTAGCTGCCTGCTTAACGATCTTAGCTTCTTCTTCCTTATGAATGGTCATGTGAGACGCTACTACCTTTTTAAAGTCCTTATTGAACTCTATGATCTGGAATTCGGCTTCTTCTCCTTTTTTAAGGTCGGTACCGTCTTCTTTCTCCAGGTGACGTTTTGGTACGAAGGCAGTGATATCCTCGTTGAAATTGATCACAGCACCTTTATCTACCATCTCGTCGATAGCTGCGGTGTGCTTTGTTCCAACTGCGAATTCGTCTTCGTACTTATCCCATGGGTTTTCGGTGGTTTGCTTGTGTCCAAGGCTTAGTTTACGGCCTTCCACATCAAGTTCTAACACTACAACCTCGAGCGTATCTCCAATATTGGTGAACTCACTTGGGTGTTTCACTTTTTTGGTCCAGCTCAGGTCGCTGATATAGATAAGACCATCGATCCCTTCTTCCAGTTCAACGAACACACCAAAGTTGGTGAAATTACGAACGATCCCTTTGTGTTTGCTTCCTACAGGGTACTTCTTGGTAATATCGGTCCATGGATCTGGAGTCAATTGCTTGATACCAAGACTCATTTTGCGTTCTTCTCTATCAAGAGTAAGGATCACAGCTTCAACTTCGTCTCCAACATTCACAAAGTCTTGTGCACTTCTAAGGTGCGTAGACCATGACATCTCACTAACGTGGATAAGGCCTTCAACACCTTCGGCTACTTCGATAAAGGCACCGTAGTCTGCAATGACCACTACTTTACCTTTTACTTTGTCTCCTACTTTTAGTTCTTCACCAAGCGCATCCCACGGATGTGGATTAAGCTGCTTTAAACCAAGTTGTATACGAGTTTTGTCCTCGTCGAAGTCCAGTATTACCACGTTTAGTTTCTGATCGAGTTCTACGATCTCGTTAGGGTGGTTGATACGTGACCAGGAAAGGTCTGTAATATGTACAAGTCCGTCTACGCCTCCAAGGTCTACGAATACACCGTAAGAAGTGATGTTTTTAACAACACCTTCGAGAACTTGTCCTTTTTCAAGCTGGGCAATGATCTCTTTCTTTTGCTCTTCGATATCGGCTTCGATAAGTGCTTTGTGAGAAACCACCACATTTTTAAATTCATGGTTGATCTTCACCACCTTGAATTCCATGGTTTTTCCAACGTAAATATCGTAATCACGTATTGGTTTCACATCGATCTGCGATCCCGGAAGGAAAGCTTCGATACCAAATACGTCTACGATCATACCACCTTTTGTACGACATTTTACATATCCGTTTACGATGGTACCTTCGTCATGAGCTGCATTTACGCGATCCCATGCTTTGATGGTTCTTGCTTTTCTGTGTGATAGGATTAACTGTCCGGTGCTGTCTTCTCGTACATCGATCAATACTTCCACCTTATCACCTACTTTAAGATCCGGATTGTAACGGAACTCGTTAAGTGATACTACACCTTCACTTTTGGCGTTGATGTCTATAATAGCATCGCGGTCTGTGATATGGATCACTTCCCCTTCCACTACTTCGTCATCTAAAGTGTCTACAAAATTCTCGGCAACGAGCTTCTCGAATTCTTCAAGTTTCCCGTCTTCGATAGGGTCTATCCCCTCTTCGTAGTTGTGCCAGTTAAAATCTTTAAGGAATTTGTCAGGATTGCTTTCTTTAAGCGATACTTCCTGTTTTGGTTGTTCTGCTGCTACTTCTTCGGTAGCGGCTTCAGGTTTTGCCTCTGCTTTGGCAGCTTTGGCTTTTGTTTTTGTTGCTTTTTTAGCTTCTGCTTTTTCAGCCATTTCTAAAGTAAAGTTTCTTTTATGCTACTAATGAACCTACAAGAAACTATTTTGTATTCTGTGTTCCTCTCAGGTAAGTTGCGGAGATCCCACAGAAGGGTTTTTGTTTTGTTTTTCTCTTCCTTTTGTACCTGATTAACCGCCAAAAGGACGGCAAAAGTAATGCTTTTGTTTTGATATTCAAAGGGTTTCCTAACTCTTTTGTATTTTTTCTGAAGTAAATAATCCAGGCTAAATCGCTGTTATTTAAGTAAATAAGCTTAATTTTATCTGTGGCTCCCTAATTATTTCAGACGTATAAACTTGAATAGTATGAGCAAATACCTTGAAACTGCGTCCGAACTGGCCAAAGGCCTGCATATGTTATTCAGGAATCTTACTCTTGGAAGGTTTCTGAAATGGATCATCAGTCTCCTGTTGATAGGCGGAATTATTTTCTTCGTTTTTGAAAGTTTCTTCAGTTCCTCCTATTATTACGACCGAATCGACCGAAAAATTGAGATTATAGAGAAAGTGCAGGCAATAAGTGGCGGGGATAGTTTAATAGCTGTACGCACTAATGAAGAATTGATGGAAGTTTTAAAGGAGCTTGATAAGCCAAAAACCAAGCTTATAGACCTTTCCGACGTGAATATTACTGTTACCCAGGCCTTTACCGAAGGATTAATTAAGTTCCTGTCTGCTATTTTTATCCCGCTCATTATCATGTATAGTTCCAGGAAGGATCCGGACTATGGGGACATTGTGATTGGAGCTATTGCTTTTATCGTGGTGTTTGGGACCATTGCTGTATTTATCCCTACTATACGAAGTGTCTGGATCAATTTTTTGATCATACCTGTGGTACAAATCATAGGATTAGCTGTACTTGCAGTTTTTCAGAGAAAGCAGCAAAATCATTCCGAGACCCCATAAATAATAGTATACACTCCCCTTTTCTTTTCTAGAAATTGTTAAAAATTGTTAAAATAGTACTATGTATTACAAAGTACTGTAACAATTTATCTGCTGCGTCGTCTACTTAATACATCGATCGAATAAATCAATTTAAAAACGAACAATAACAACTAAAAACAACAGTCATGAGAACATTAGATTCTAACACATTAACCGAAAAACCCAAAACAAGTTTGGGATTTGCCTGGAACTCTAAGAGACGTTACAGATAATTAATTCAAATTATAAAAACCCGCCACAGAAGTTAAACGAATGTGGCATTTAAAACAACAACCATGAGAACATTAGATTCGAACACTTTAACAGAAAAGCCCAAAACAAGTTTTGGATTTACCTGGAACACAAAAAGACGCTATCGCTAAATAGCCACTTTAGACCTAAAACTAATTAAATAATTTACCATGAACATAGCAAGAAACATCCATACGATCATGAAGCAGGAATGGCAGCGGAAGGACCTGTTTCAACTAAAGCAAACGCAAGACGCATTTATGCGTACAGATATGGCGATGCCGGGAAAGCCATATATTTCTTAATACCGGACTTATTTAGTTATTAGTTAAAGTTAGCCAGATTAAACCACCCTTTATCGGGTGGTTTTTTTGTTATCCCTCCTCTTTCGTGGTATCTTTGATACTATAAAATCCTCACCTTTAATATCAATCTATGGAACAACTGGAAAAACATTATGTGAACCGAAGCGGATGGTTGCGAGCCGCTGTATTAGGGGCTAACGATGGTATTATATCGACCGCCAGTATTGTAATTGGGGTAGCAGCAGCCAGTACGACTCGAGAGCCAATTATCCTTGCCGGTGTTGCGGGTCTGGTGGCTGGCGCCTTATCTATGGCAGCCGGTGAGTATGTATCTGTTAGTTCACAATCGGATCTGGAGAAATCCGACTTGGATCGTGAGAGGAAAGAACTAGAGGAAATGCCCGAATTCGAACTAAAAGAGCTCGCTAAGATCTATGTAGGCAGGGGGCTATCTAAAGATCTTGCCTTGCAAGTTGCCGAGGAACTGACCGCACATGACGCCCTGGGTGCTCATGCCCGAGATGAACTAGGCATAAATGAGATCTCTCAAGCCCGGCCAATGCAAGCGGCATTAGCCTCCGGAGCTGCCTTTATTTCCGGTGGGATCTTGCCGGTAATAGTAGCGATTTTCGGAGCTTTTAATTACATGATCTACCTCCAGTATGGCTTCGCCATTATTTTCCTTGTTGTTTTAGGGACCATCGCCGCTAAAACCGGTGGATCTGGTGTATTAAAGGCTATTTTACGTATCACGCTGTGGGGAACCCTAGCTATGGGAATTACTGCCCTGATAGGCTATCTCTTTGGAGTTAATGTATAAAAAAACAGCCTTTTCAGGCTGTTTTACCATTTATTTTCGGAATAAATTAATCGAGGATGATCTCTCCATACTTTACAATAGTTCCATCAATACTGGACCATGAAAAGGTTCCGGCACTTTCCGGCTGACAAAGCAGGTAATTCATATAGGAGGAAGTATTGGGGTCGTAACTTAGATTCCATTTCGCCATTCCATTGGCAAAGGCTGTAGTTTGGTAATCGCTAATTGTGAAGCCGGGAGTTCCGAAGGAATTTAAAGTAGGTACATAACTACCATTTCCTAAACAAACCGAGGCGTTATACGAGTCGAAGTCGAAATCCTCGAAGAATTCACCCAGGTACACTACCATCACCGAGGTTATTCCATCACCACCATTTCCATTAGGGCTACTAACTGTTCCATCTGCTATAAGGCTCCAGGTACCTGTAAATGCCGGGTTACCTGTCTCGGTAAACACAGCAGTTGCGCTACTGGCCATATTATAACTCATACTTTTAACCACTTGTGAAAAATAGTTTTGGCTGTTTAAAACCAATTCGTGGATCTGTGGATTACTTATATCGGATACATCGAAAATAAATGATCCGGAATCTCCTGTAAATTCATATATAGTAGGAACTGTAGATTTGATCATAAATTGTGGCTTTAGTTTAAAAGCCATTTCTTCACCGGACACCAACTCGATAAGCGCGTAATAATTAGCGTTATTGGCCAAATTGATCCAAATCTTACCCCTTGAGGTAGAATTGGCAGCGGCAACTACACCGTGGTAGAGTCCGTTCTTACTGGTATCGAAGGATCTATTTGGCAACTCATCCTTCAATAGGATAGCCTGAGCTAACAAATTGGAATCGGTTTCCGTGATATCCTGATCTTGGGTACAGGAAGCAAGAAATATTGCGGCGCATAATAATGCATAAGTAGGAATTAAGCATTTCATTTGTAGGAATTTAGGGGCTTATTAGGGCCAAAACAACGCTTTTCTGAGATAAAATGCAAATATAATCGATGAAATCAACTATAAATACGTGATTTTCTTACAATTATATGATGAGGAGGGTTAAATTCTGCCTGCAATTCGGTCTTTTGCAAGTTGAAGTATGGTGTTGAACTGATCCTCTATATTGGTCTCAGTATTATCTATTTCGATTGCATCTACTGCCTTCCTTAACGGAGAATCTTTTCTATTGGTATCAATATAATCCCGTTCATTCACATTTCCCAGGACTTCCTCGTAGGAAATATCGGCTCCTCTGTCCCGAAGTTCGATATATCGCCTATTAGCCCGAACTTCGGCCGAGGCGTTCATAAAAATCTTTAATTCGGCATTAGGAAAGACAACCGTACCAATATCGCGGCCATCCATAACCACGCCTTTACCCTCGCCCATAGCATGTTGCAACTTTACCAGTTTTCTACGTACTTCGGGAACTGTGGCGATAGGGCTCACAAATTCGGATACTTCCAGGGTGCGGATCTGTTCCTCAACATTCTCGTTATTCAGGTAAATTTCGGCTTTTCCGTTTTTATTCTTTCTGAATTCCAGGGCGATCCCGGGTAAGGCTTCAATGAGCGCATTTCTATCAAACTTTTCTTCAGAAATAAACCCTTTCCGAAGCGCATACAAGGTGACTGCTCTATACATAGCACCGGAGTCTACATAGACATAGTCCAGCCAGTCTGCCAATTGCCTCGCAACAGTACTTTTACCTGTAGAAGAATAACCATCGATAGCAATTGTAATTTTCCTCATCACTGAAGATTGATATTTAGTCCAAAATTACTCGTAGAAGCCGCCGTGCTGTATTTTGCATACGAATAGCTTAAACGCAGCTTATTTAAGCGCAACGAAAATCCTGCACTTAGACCTGCAAATGCACGCCGATCTACGATCCTTAGTTCTTCGGCGCGACGTAAATTATAACCCAAGCGAATATTAAAGCCGGATTCGGGAAAGAGTTCGATCCCCAGTATCATATGCCGAAAAGCATGATCTATAAAGTTAATCTTTTCCTTCTGTACATTTCCCTCCAGATCTGTGATTTCACGGTCTGGATTAGAAAAAGCCACATTCCAGCGCTGCATGTTCTCCAGTGTAAAATGCCAGCGGATTGGAATATTTTGTAGTGTTTGAGAGATTCCGAAGATCAGTTCAAATGGTAAAGGTTCGTAAACCGAATCGTAAGGAGTGAATTGTGTACCAATATTCCTGGCTACCCCGGTAATATGTAGATCCCAGTCTTCGTATACATACATCACCCCTATGTCGATAGCTCCCCCAAAGGAAGAGTACTGCTCTAGGGTCGATGAAATTAATTTAATATTTGCACCTATATGAAAATTAGTGAAGGCAATGTTTCGCGCATGGCCAAAGGAAACAGCTACTTCTCCCCCGGTGAAACTACTGGTTGGATTCCCAAATTCGTCGTAACCATCAAATTTACCGTAATTAATATACGTAACTCCGGCGTGAAGCACCTGGGTTCGGCGGTCCCACATATAAGCATAGGCCGCAGTACCGTAATTCACGTCGCCAATGTAATTGGTATAATTGAGAGATAGTTGATTATCCATGGCCGGGTTGATACTGGCCGGATTAAAAAGTGCCTGCGTTACATCCCAGTCGTAATTGGTTACAGTTTTCCCTCCTAAAGCAGCTTGTCGCGGAGAATTAACAAGATTAAGAAATTGATAGGTTGATCGTCCACCCACCTGCGCCAACGTAGTTACCGACATAAATAAAGCTAATACGTAAAAAACCCTTTGGTGCATGGAGCGTGAGATTCTTTTCCCTGAAAACATAAACGACTGCAAGTATAATTTATTTTTAGCGGAGCACGAAATGATTATCCTTTAAAATAATCCCATAGAATTGCCTATGAATGCACCCCTAAAAATTTATAAATTAAACCTATCTCCAGTCTTTAGGATCATTCGATAGAGAGGAGTGATATTATCTATTCTAACTGTTTTTTGGTTTTTTTAGTTACCTTGAATCTGTTTTACAAACTTACCATGAGATATTTACTAGTTTTAGTATGTTGTTCGTTATGCTGTTTTCAAGCGCGAACGCAAACACCCGACCCGGATTTGTTCAATCAAACCTGGTATTTGCGTTCAGTGTACGACTCGGATCTTGGGCAATATTTAATCGTGGTAGAAGGCTACCAACCCTATAGCGGAAACCCCACGATCCCTCAAATACATCCACAGGTAACTATCGATCCGTCTCTTTCTTTCACCGGACTTGGAATTTGTAACACCTTCGATGGTATGTTGGAATACGACGGTCTCAATAATGGGTTCAGAACTATTTCCACAAACCAAACCAATATGTCTTGTGGTTTTTTTGAGAATATGGACGAGCCAATTACTATTGGGCCTTTTGGCTACGTGGATCCAGATCCTACCTTCTATACTATTATAAATCCCCAGATAACAGACGACCCTGATGGATTCCAGACCCTTACCTACGATACCCAGCCCTTTGTAGGCTATATCTATAGAAATACTCCCGTGTTAGGGAACGAGGATGTTACATTGAAGAAAATATCACTTTATCCAAATCCTTCCAATAACCAGATCCACATTAATACAGGTAATACAACAGTAAACAGTTTGGTCTTGAGAGATCTTGCTGGAAGAAAAATATATCAATGGCAGCCTAAAAGTACAGAATTCTCAATTGAGATCCATTGGCTGATTAATGGCGTGTACCTACTTGAGTTAGATTCTGCTCATAGCGAAGCGGTGTTCAAAATTGTAAAAAATTAAGCCAGACCTAAACCTAGAGCTTTTTAGCATTCTTCACTTTCTGATTGGTAAGCGCTACATCCAATACTTCATCCATATCCTTTACATAATGAAAGGTAAGCCCTTTCAGGTATTCCGGTTTTATTTCCTCAATATCACGCCTGTTGTCTTCACAAAGCATGATCTCCTTGATTCGCGCTCGTTTGGCGGCCAGGATCTTTTCCTTGATCCCTCCCACCGGAAGCACTTTACCTCTTAAGGTGATCTCCCCTGTCATTGCCAGGCTCTTTTTTACTTTTCGCTGAGTGAATAAGGAGACCAAGGAGGTTAACATTGTGATTCCAGCGCTAGGGCCATCCTTAGGTGTAGCCCCTTCCGGAACATGGATATGTACATTGTATTTCTCGAATATATCAGGAGAAAGTCCTAGTTTTTCGGCATTGGATTTAATGAATTCCAGGGCTATGGTAGCCGATTCCTTCATCACCTTTCCAAGGTTCCCGGTCATGGTAAGCTGCCCTTTCCCTTTAGACAGAATAGACTCTATAAATAATATATCCCCACCAACAGAGGTCCATGCCAGACCGGTTACAACACCTGCCACATCGTTATTCTCGTACTTATCGCGTTCCATACGAGGTGCTCCAAGTACTTCTATGATCATTTCGTTGGTTACCTTCACTTCGTACGGTTCTTCCATAGCAA
>CAJQNO010000154.1 GCA_905479745.1 uncultured Flavobacteriaceae bacterium
GGTGGTTACAAAGCCGCCAGCGCCTTAATAAGGTAATGGAAAAGAGCTATACCTTCGAGACTTTTATTAGCGATCCCGCTAAGCCTGTGCCGTATTCGGAAGATATTAAAATGGTGTTCACCCCTAGAAAATATATGACAGACGACCAGCGATTTGCCGCACGTCGTCCGGATGTGCTGGTTTTTGAAAGTGAGATCCTGGAAGAGGATATGACCATGGTTGGCGACCTACTGGCCAAACTTAAAGTTTCCACCACGGGAACCGATGCCGATTGGATAGTGAAGCTAGTTGATGTATTTCCTCCAGATGCTGAAGACTATGATGAAACCCAGGATTATCTAAAAATGAGCAACTATCATATGATGGTAAGAAGTGAAGTGATGCGAGGAAGGTATAGAAATGATTATTCTAAACCCGAACCTTTTATACCTGGCGAAAAAACTGCAGTAGACGTGAAGCTACAGGATGTGCACCACACATTTAAGAAAGGGCATAAAATTCAGATCCAGGTGCAGAGTACATGGTTTCCATTAATCGATCGAAACCCCCAGACATTTGTGCCTAATATCTTCAAGGCAGACGCCAACGATTTTAAGAAGCAGACACATATTCTATTTAATGATTCTTCAATAGAATTCTCTATCTTAAGGCCATAAAAAAAGCATCCCGTCTTCACGGGATGCTATAACAAACCTAACTTAGTAAATTCTAAAAGTCTTAGTTATACTTTTAAAATATTCTACCAAATGAATTTTCTATCCCCACAAAAAATTGATATCAGTAGAATTTTCACTAATTCTATTCAAAGGTAAAATTCAAACCTACATAAGTCCATACGTGCATACACGTATTTTGATAACTTTAGGATTCGACGGTAGGGATTATAAACAGGAGAATCATCAATAAAAAAGCCGTTACGCGATCTTGTTTAAGATTTTGCAACGGCTAATTTTTGTATAAGACACACAAGGTGCCTCAACTTTTACTTCCTGATCAAATATATGTTCTTTTTTGCTCCATCAAACATTTCCAGACTGTATCATCCTTACGAAAACGTTATAGTGTTAATATGTTTTAAAACTTTAACATTTTCTCAGTTATACCACCGATATTTTATAATTTGTTAAACTATGATTATTTTAAATGCGTTATTATTAACGGAACCATGGTAACCAACCGTAGCATCACTCAAGAATATGCAAAAATTAACCCTTAAGAAAATAGCCAGAGAACTTGATGTATCCATATCAACGGTTTCGAAATCCCTAAAGGATAGCCCTGAGATAAGTGAGGATACCAAACAAAAGATCAAGGCTTTCGCCGAATTATACAATTACCGGCCAAATACTATTGCCCTAAGCTTAAAGAATAGAAAAACCAAAACGCTGGGAGTGATCATCCCGGAGATCGTTCATCACTTTTTCACGACAGTGGTAAGTGGGATCGAGAAGGTTGCGAACGAAAAGGATTATACCGTAATAATAGGGCTGAGTAACGAGTCCTTTGAGAAGGAGGTTACCAATATGGAGAAACTCGCCAATGGCAGTATCGACGGTTTTATATTATCGGTTTCCCGTGAGACTCAACTTAAAAAGGACTATCACCATTTGCTCGAAACTATAGATCACGGGATGCCTGTGGTGCTTTTCGACCGAACCATACCGGAGATAGAATGCGATAAGGTAGTGGTGGACGACACCGAAGGTGCTCGAAACGCGGTAAAAAAACTTCTTGCTTTAGGGTGTAAGCGCATCGCTCTCATCACTACAGAAGCCCATGTGAACGTGGGCGAACTAAGAACAGCTGGTTATAAGGATGCATTAATAGAATCCGGCATTGGTATTTCTGAAGAACTTATCCTAAAACTAAAAGACGAGTTCAACGAGGAAGGAATGGAAGACAATCTTAATACAACTATCGAATTATTTCTTCGCAATAATCCTCAGGTAGATGGAATTTTTGCCGTTAACGAGAAATATGCGCTTACCGCTATAAAAGCCGCCCGCTCTTTGGGGAAGGATATACCGGACGATATAAAAGTTATAGGTTTTACAGATGGTGTCTTGTCTAAATATGCCACACCTAGTCTTACAACTGTGAGTCAGCATGGCGTACAATTAGGAGAAAAAGCAGCCGAACTCTTAATTAGAAGATTAGAGGAGGACGACTACGAACCTCCTTATCAAACGGTTGTGGTGGAGACCCGGCTTATAGAGCGGGAATCGACCTCCATCACTTAACCTATTTCAAAAAATGCCCTATATTTACCACCGCACATATCAAGGCCTGATTTTTACTTCCTACCTTAAAATTAGATTTGATAAGTAAACTACTTGTCGAATTAGTACAAATGCTATTTTTACTCTATGAAGAAATGCGATCTTGCCATCGAAAAATGGGAATTCCATGGATTGATTACCCGGAATATCCACCTTATTCATACCCCTCAAAACTCGTTCCAACCATATACTGTTCTCCATGAATAAGAGAGGCTTTATTTTCGACCTCGACGGTGTGATCGTGGACACCGCCAGGTATCATTTCTTAGCATGGAAACGCCTGGCCGATAGTCTGGGTATTTCGTTTGGTGAGACCGAGAACGAACAATTAAAAGGCGTAAGCCGGGTGCGTTCCCTGGAGAAGATACTGGATTGGGGAAATGTAGAATTGAGCAAAGACCGGTTTAACGAATTACTGGAAATAAAGAATAAAGATTACTTGTCGTATATAGAACGAATGGATCAGGATGAGATCTTGCCGGATGTTCCCAGGGTATTATCTTTTCTGAAGCAAAACGAACAACCCATTGCTTTGGGATCTGCCAGTAAGAACGCACGTACCATATTGAAGGAAGTAGATCTCCTGGATGTTTTCGACGTGGTGATAGACGGCACTAATGTAAGTAAGGCAAAGCCAGACCCGGAAGTGTTCCTGAAGGCTGCCGAAGGACTGGGGCAGGTACCGGAGAATTGTATTGTCTTCGAAGATTCTGTTGCCGGAATACGAGCCGCCAACGCAGGTTCCATGTTAAGCATCGGAATTGGTGACGCCTCTGTTTTAAATGAAGCGAGTTATGTTTTTAAAGATTTTACCGAAATACCCACAGAATTTTTTTCAAAATTAATTTCAGAAAGATGAATCAGAAATATATTTTACCCGACCCCTGGAGCATAATCGAAGAAGGATTTGATGCTGAAAAAGTTAAATCTTCCGAAAGCCTTTTTAGTATTGGAAACGGGGCTATGGGCCAAAGAGCCAATTTTGAAGAAGATTATTCTGGAGAAACCTTCCAGGGGAGTTATGTAGCTGGTGTCTACTACCCTGATAAAACTCGTGTTGGCTGGTGGAAGAACGGCTACCCCGAATATTTCGCTAAGGTTCTTAATGCTCCTAACTGGATAGGCATTAAAGTTTCTGTGAATGGTGAGGATCTGGACTTACATACGTGTAACGAAGTGAAGGATTTCCGAAGAGAACTTAATATGAAGGAGGGCTATTACAGAAGGTCTTTCCAAGCTACACTTCAAAACGGGACAGAGGTAATGGTTGAAAGCACCCGTATTCTGCATCTTGAGCAGGACGAATTGGGCGTGATCAATTACAAAGTAACAGCCCTGAACAAGGATGCGGAAATTGTGTTCAGCCCGTATCTGGATGGTGGGATCACGAATGAAGACAGCAACTGGGACGATAAGTTCTGGGATACGTTAAGCGTTTCCGAAGCCGATCATCAAGGGTTCATTAGGTCTATGACCATGAAAACCCAATTCCATATTTGTACTTATATGCAGTCGGACATATTGGTGAACGATTCAGAAGCAACACCTGCTTACACTTCAGAAAAAAAAGACCAGTACCTGCAATTTAATTATAAAGTAAACATTTCTAAAGGCGATACCGCAACCTTGCGAAAATATGCAGGTTATACCGTTTCGCATCACCACAAACCTGATAATTTGGTGGATGCCGCAAAAAATGCCATTAATGCGGGAAGGACCATGGGGTATGAAAGGCTTAAAGCTAGTCAGGCCGAGGCCTGGTCGTCCATATGGGAAATGGCAGATATTACCATAGAAGGTGATGTTGAAGCCCAGCAGGGTATTCGTTTTAATATCTTTCAGCTCAATCAAACCTATTTAGGGAAAGATGCCCGTCTTAATATTGGGCCTAAGGGATTCACCGGTGAGAAATACGGCGGCAGTACTTATTGGGATACCGAAGCGTATTGTTTGCCTTTTTATATGGCCACTAAAGATCATACCGTTGCACGAAATCTGTTGGTGTATCGATATAACCACCTTCAAAAAGCCATAGAAAATGCAGAGAAATTAGGATTCAGTAACGGAGCTGCCCTTTACCCAATGGTAACTATGAATGGGGAGGAAAGTCATAACGAATGGGAGATCACTTTCGAGGAGATCCACAGAAACGGAGCGATTGCATTTGCCATATATAATTATGTGAGATATACAGGAGACATTTCGTATGTAGCCGAGAAAGGTCTAGAAGTGTTGATCGCCATAGCACGTTTTTGGCAGCAAAGGGCTACTTTCAGTACCCACAAGAATAAATATGTGATCCTTGGGGTTACCGGTCCGAATGAGTATGAGAATAACGTAAATAATAACTGGTACACCAATTTTACTGCAAAATGGTGTATAGAATATGCTGCTTCGGAAATTGACAGACTGAAACAGGACGCTCCTGCAGAACATGCACGGATCATGGAAAAAACCCGTCTTTCTGCCGATGAGGTTACTGAATGGCTGAAAGTTTCTTCCAATATGTATTTCCCGTATTCTGAAGAACACAATATCTATCTTCAGCAGGACGGCTTCCTTGATAAAGAACTTATCACCGTGGCCGATCTGGATAGATCACAACGTCCTATAAATCAACATTGGTCCTGGGACAGGATCCTTAGGTCTCCCTATATCAAGCAAGCGGATGTTTTGCAGGGGTTCTATTTTTTTGAAGATCATTTTAGCCAGGAGGAACTGGAACGACATTTCGATTTCTACGAGCCTTTTACAGTGCATGAATCTTCATTATCGCCTTGTGTTCATAGTATTCAGGCGGCAAAACTTGATAGGATGGAACAGGCCTATACGTTCTATTTGCGCACCTCTCGTTTAGATCTGGACGATTACAATAAGGAGGTGGAAGAAGGCTGCCATATCACCAGTATGGCGGGAACCTGGCTAAGCATCGTGGAAGGTTTCGGCGGCATGCGAGTGCGTGATGGGCATTTAGAATTTCACCCACGCATTCCAAAACATTGGGATAAATACGCATTTAAGGTGAATTTTAGAGGGCAGATCTTAAAAGTTACCGTAAGCAGGCAGGGAAATAGTTTCGAACTGTCCGGAAGCGAGCCTCTTTCCATTAAAGTGAAAGGAGAAACGAAAACTATAACGCCTTCCAATTAATGCCTTTAAAAGTCTTTTAATTATGAAAATATCCAAATACGCAGCTCTTCTCATAGGTGTTATTTTAATTGTGTCCGGTTGCGCAGATAAACAAAAGGACATTGCTGAGACAGAAACAGTTATAGAATCCACAGTTAAACTACCTTTTAGTTGGGAGGCTGCCAATGTATATTTTTTACTAACCGACAGATTTAATAACGGCGATCCGTCTAATGATGTGAATTATGGCAGGACAAAAGAAACGGCAGTACTTAGGGGATTTGAGGGAGGCGATATAAAAGGAGTCACCCAGAAGATTCGTGAAGGCTATTTCACCGACCTCGGCATCAACGCAATTTGGATGACGCCTGTGGTAGAACAAATTCATGATGGTACAGATGAAGGTACCGGTTACACTTATGGTTATCACGGTTATTGGACCAAAGACTGGACTGTACTGGACCCCAATTTTGGGACCCGGGAAGATCTGGCCGAACTGGTAAAAACAGCACACGACCATGGAATTCGGATCCTTCTGGATGCGGTGATCAACCATACGGGTCCGGTTACTGCGAACGATGAGGTCTGGCCGGAGGAATGGGTTCGAACTTCCCCTAAATGCGAATTTAAAGACTACGAAAGTACCGTTACATGTACGTTGGTAGAAAATCTCCCGGATATTCGCACCGAAAGTAATGAAACTGTAGAATTACCACCACAACTCGTGGAAAAATGGAAAGCGGAAGGTAGGTATGAGGAAGAGATGGCCGAACTTGACGCCTTCTTCGAAAGAACCGGACACCCAAGGGCACCCAGGTTTTATGTCATGAAATGGCTTACAGACTATATCACCGATTTTGGCATAGATGGGTACCGTGCCGATACGGTGAAGCATACCGAAGAATACGTATGGGAAGAATTTAAAGCTCTTTGTGAGACTGCCTTCAAAGACTGGAAGCAGGCCAACCCGGAGGATGTTTTGGATGATACGCCCTTTTACCTGGTGGGCGAAATATATTTCTATAATGTGAATTCGGGCAGAACATACGATTTTGGCGATAAGAAAGTAGATTATTTTAACAACAGCTTCGACGCACTTATCAATTTTGATCTTCGTTCCAGTGGAGACCGCAGTTATGAAGAGGTGTTTAGTAGTTATTACGAAATCCTATCGGGCAAACTCGACGGTCATAGTACATTGAGTTATATGAGTTCTCACGATGATAGCCATCCTTTTGACAAGCAGCGTAAAAAACCTTACGAGACCGCTAACCGACTCCTATTGGCGCCTGGTGCTTCCCAGGTATATTACGGAGATGAATTGGCCAGAACGCTAATTGTAGAAGGAACCAATGGCGACGCAACCTTGCGGTCTTTCATGAATTGGGAATCTATCGAGAACGACGCAGAAACAAAGGAAATACTGGAACACTGGCAAAAATTAGGAAGATTTAGAAGAGACCATATTGCCATAGGAGCTGGTGTTCACTCCATGATCAGTGAGGCGCCTTATACCTTTTCAAGGGTCTACAGTGAAGATAATTTTACCGATAAGGTGGTTGTAGGTCTCGATCTGCCGGAAGGTGAGAAATTAATATCGGTGACCGGAGTTTTTGAAGATGAATCCATGGTGCTGGATACGTACAGCGGCGTTAGAGCAAAGGTGGTGGACGGATACGTTACCTTGGATACTAATTACAACATAGTTCTACTGGAACGAGCACTTAATTAAGATGCAAAACCTTCAATACATAATGTTAACCTGTTTCCTTTGCATGTTTTCCTGCAAAGAGCAACCCAAAAATGAGACTGTGGAAATGCAACAAACCCTCGAATCTATTTCACCTATTACCGATTCTGTGTTAGAATCGGCTATTATCTATGAAGCCAATATCAGGCAATATTCTGCCGAAGGAAGTTTTAATGCCTTTACCAGAGATATTCCTAAGCTTAAAGATCTGGGCGTTAAGATCATTTGGTTGATGCCGATCTTTCCTATTTCCGAAGTAAAGCGAAAAGCCTACGGCGATCTAATGGTAGAAGATATAGAAGACCCGAAAGAACGAGAGAAATATTTAGGAAGCTACTATGCGGTTTCCGACTTCAGGAAGATCAATCCCGAATTTGGTACTATTGAAGATTTCAGGAGACTACTGGATACTGCTCATGAACATGGTATCTATGTTATCCTGGACTGGGTTCCCAACCACACAGGATGGGATCATACCTGGATCACAGAGCATCCCGATTATTACACGAAGAATGCAAAAGGAGAAATAACAGATCCGCTAAAAGAAGACGGAACATCGGTAGGATGGGAAGATGTAGCAGATCTGGATTACTCGAATAAGGAGATGAGACAGGCTATGATAGCCGATATGATGTATTGGGTTAAGGAGGAAAGTGTTGATGGATTCCGTTGTGATATGGCAGGGATGGTTCCCACAGATTTTTGGGCAGAAGCCATTCCCAGATTGCGAGCCGAAAAAGATATTTTCATGTTGGCTGAAGCCGATAAGCCCGAATTAACCAGAGATAACATGTTCGAAATGGCTTATGGTTGGGAAGCCCACCATCTGTTAAATGCCATTGCGAAAGGCGAAAAGAATGCAACTCATTTCAACGCGTATATGCAAAATAGTGCGGAGAAATGGGCAGAAGGTGGATTTCTCATGAATTTCCTAACCAACCATGATGAAAACTCATGGGCAGGTACCGTGAAAGAACGAATGGGCGATGCATCCGAGGCTATGCTGGCCTTGACCTATTGTATACCCGGTATGCCGTTGATCTACAGCGGACAAGAATACGATCTGGATCATAGGTTAAAATTCTTCGAAAAGGATTCCATTCCGAAGAAAAAAGGAGAGGTATGGCCTTTGCTTGAAAAACTAGGGCAATTGAAAAATGAATCACAGGCAGTCGCTGGTGCCAAAGCACCTGCTTCCTATGAAAAGTTGGAAACATCTTTGGAGGAGAATATCATCGCCTTCAGAAGAAAAAAAGAAAACAGTGAATTGATTTACCTATGCAATACCAGCCCGAATGAAGTAGAATTCACTTTACTGTTAACAGGAAAGTTTAAAGATTTTATGAGTGGCGCAGAGGTTGATCTTCAGGGAAATGATACACTTCAACTCCGATCCTGGGACTACCGGATTTTGCTAAAAATGTAAATTTCGGGTCTTAAACGTACTTCAGATTAAGAATTTTATAAACCGAAAACGTTATAGTTTCTTTTCCGGTTTGTATTGTGAATTTATTGCCATAGTTTTACAGTAATGAGCAATACAATTAAACGTGTAGCTGTGCTAACAAGTGGGGGAGATGCCCCCGGTATGAACGCTGCCATCAGGGCAGTAGTTCGTTCTTGCGCCTATCATAATCTTGAGTGCGTAGGAATCTATAGGGGTCTACAGGGACTTATTGAAGGAGATTTCGAGTTGCTTGGCCCGCGTTCTGTGAAGAACATTATAAACAGGGGTGGAACCTTCTTAAAATCGGCCCGATCTCAGGAATTCAGAACCAAAGAAGGAAGGCAAAAAGCCTATGACCATCTAAAGAAGGCAAAGATCGATGCCATGGTGGTAATTGGAGGCGATGGTACCTTTACAGGAGCCAATATATTTATTAATGAATTCGATTTTCCTATAGTAGGTATACCAGGTACCATTGATAACGATATAAACGGTACAGATTTCACGATCGGGTACGATACGGCACTCAACACGGTTGTTGAGGCCATCGATAAGATAAGAGATACGGCCAATTCGCACAACCGACTCTTTCTTGTGGAGGTGATGGGTAGGGACGCTGGAGATATTGCGTTAAATGCCGGTATTGGTGCGGGTGCCGAAGAGATCCTAATACCCGAAGAGAATATGGGGAAGGACCGATTGATAAATTCCCTTAAGCGTAGTAAGAAATCGGGTAAATCCTCGTCCATTGTTGTGGTTGCGGAAGGCGACCAGATTGGAAAGAATATTTTAGGATTGGCAGAATATATTAGAAAACATTTAGATGAGTACGAAGTAAAAGTAACAGTACTAGGTCACATACAACGAGGAGGATCTCCTAGTTGTTACGACAGGGTATTGGCGAGCCGTCTAGGTGTTGGCGCTATCGATGCGTTATTGGATGGTCAGCGAGGAGTGATGATAGGTGTTTCTCATAACAAAATTGTATCGGTGCCTTTTGAAGAGGCGATCAAAGGCGAAAATAAAATAGATCAGGACTTAATTAGAGTGGCAGATATCATATCTGTATAAACATAGGATATATGACAAAAATTGGAATTAACGGCTTTGGCCGAATTGGAAGAATTGCGTTCCGCATCGCGGCGCAAAATGATAATGTAGAAGTAGTGGCCGTAAACGACCTTCTGGACGTGGATCATTTGGCTTATTTGCTTGAATACGATTCTGTTCATGGGAAATACCCGGGGACCGTATCGGTAAAAGGAGGAAATCTTGTAGTGGATGGAAAGACTGTTCGCGTGACCGCCGAAAGAAACCCCGAAGATCTGAAATGGGATGCCGTTGGGGCCGATGTGATCATCGATTGTACCGGTATTTTTACCACTAAAGAAACCGCAGGGGCTCACCTTAAAGCCGGTGCGAGAAAGGTTGTGATCTCGGCGCCTTCTAAGGATGCTCCTATGTTTGTTATGGGAGTGAATCATAAAGATGTGAAGCCGGAAGATAATATAGTTTCAAATGCTTCCTGTACTACCAATTGTTTGGCGCCTATGGCCAAGGTTATAGACGACAATCTGGGAATAGTGGAAGGGTTAATGACCACCGTTCATGCGGCTACTTCTACGCAATTCACGGTAGACAGCCCGTCACGCAAAAACTACAGACTGGGAAGAAGTGCCCTGTCTAATATAATACCAACATCCACAGGAGCAGCTGTAGCCGTTACCAAGGTGATTCCTTCGTTAAAAGGTAAACTTACAGGAATGGCATTTCGTGTGCCAACTACCGATGTATCTGTGGTCGACCTAACCGTTCGCACCGAAAAATCTGCTACCTATGATGAAGTGAAGCAAATGTTTAGAGATGCGGCTAAAGGGTCTTTTGCAGGGATTATTGACTATGTAGAAGATCCAGTGGTTTCACAGGATTTTGTTAGCGATCCAAATACCTGTAATTTCGATGCTGATGCGGGTATTGCCCTTAACGATAACTTCTTTAAATTGATAGCCTGGTACGATAATGAATATGGATACTCTGCTAAGTTGATAGACCTGGCGGTTCATGTTGCAAGTGTATAAGATATGACGATTATTGCCGATGGTGGTTCTACCAAATGTGATTGGATCCTTCTGGATGAGAAGGGAGATCAGTTACTAAAAACGCGTACGCGTGGCTTAAATCCCGCTGTTGTTCCCAGGGAGGAATTATTTGAAAGAATACAGGAGAATGAAGAGCTTCCCACATTATTCGAGAAGGCTACCAGAGTAGATTTTTATGGAGCCGGATGTGGAACCGAAACTCCCAGGGCAGTTTTAACTACTGTACTGGAAGAATTATTTGTGAATGCCAATATCACGGTAAAAGAGGATCTTATGGCGGCAGTGTATGCTGCCACCACCGAACCGGGAATCGTGTGTATTTTAGGTACGGGATCCAATAGTTGTTATTACGATGGAGAGAATATATTCACACCGGTTCCTTCTCTTGGGTATACGTTAATGGATGAGGCCAGTGGGAATTATTTCGGGAAGCGACTTATTAGAGATTATTATTACAAACGGATGCCAGAACAGATCGCGAACGCCTTCGAAAAACGCTTTAATCTGGATGCAGACGAGATAAAACTCAACCTCTATCAGAGACCTAACCCAAATACGTATCTCGCGTCCTTTGCCGAATTTATTTTCACTAGTAAGGAAGTGAATGGGTATTTTTACAAGCTTATTAGTGAAGGCATGATCCGGTTTATAGAATATCGCATCATGTGCTACAAGGAGGCGCAGACTGTACCTATACATTTTATTGGGTCTATTGCTCATTACTCTACCGATATTATTCGCGATTGTATGAAACGGTATCATTTAGATTTAGGCAATGTGATTCAGCGCCCCATTGACGGTTTACTGGATTATTACCGGGTTCATGTGCTGAAAGTTGCAGAATCCAGTTCATAAACCGTAAATTAGCGTATGAGCCTTCCTAAAACAGATCCTACAAAAACCAATGCTTGGTTGGGCTTAACAAAGCATTTCGAGCAGATAAAATCCGAAAGGATGCAATCATGGTTCGAGGCGGACCCCGATAGAGCCGAACGAATGTCCATTACCTGGGCAGACTTCTACGTGGATTACTCAAAGAACCGGTTAAACGACAAAACCTTATCCTTACTTTTCGATCTTGCTAATGAAGTTGGCTTAAAGCAGGCCATCGATGCCCAGTTTTCCGGCGCAGCGATCAACGAAACAGAAGGTAGGGCTGTATTACATACAGCACTGAGGGATTTTGGTAATATGAAGCCCGAAGTGAAGGAAACACTGGCTAAAATTAAAGCGTTTTCCGAAAATGTAATACATGGTACATGGAGAGGCGCATCCGGAAAGTCAATCACCGATGTGGTTAATATAGGTATAGGAGGGAGTGATCTAGGGCCCGATATGGTATGCGAAGCTCTCAAGTATTATCAAAACCATCTCAAGGTACATTTCATTTCAAATGTGGACGGTGACCATGTTATGGAAAGTCTTAACGCTCTCGACCGGGAAACTACCCTATTTATCATTGTATCCAAGACTTTCACCACCCAGGAAACCTTAACCAATGCGAATACAGTTCGTAGTTGGTTTCTCGAAACGATGACCGAGGCCGATGTAAAGCATCATTTTGCTGCAGTATCTACCAATCTGGAAGCGGTCGCTGACTTCGGAATTGCCTCCGAGAATATTTTCCCTATGTGGAATTGGGTGGGGGGACGGTTCTCACTATGGAGTGCCGTGGGACTATCAATCGCATGTGCGGTGGGATATAAGAACTTTGAAGATCTGTTACGGGGAGCCCATAATATGGACAGGCATTTTCAAGAAACCGATTTTAACGGTAATATACCCGTAGTTCTGGCTCTAATTTCTGTGTGGTACAATAATTTCTTCGGAAGCGAAAGTGAGTGTATCGTGCCCTATTCTCAATACCTGAACAAGCTCGTTGCTTATCTTCAACAGGGTATTATGGAGAGTAACGGTAAGAGTGTAGATAGAAACGGCGAGGTAGTATCCTACCAAACAGGCACTATTGTTTGGGGGAGTACCGGCACCAATGCACAGCATGCTTTCTTTCAATTGATCCATCAGGGTACCAAACTCATCCCTACAGATTTTATTTGTTTTGCCCATTCTCTTTTTGGGAAGACAGATCATCAAAATAAATTACTAGCCAATTGTTTTGCACAAACCGAAGCCTTGCTTCAGGGTACATATGGTTCAGAAGTAGAAAATTCTTTCAAAATATTTGAAGGGAACAAGCCTACCAATACCATCCTGATTCAAAAACTCACTCCTGTAAGTTTAGGCAGCCTTATCGCCATGTACGAACACAAATTATTTGTGCAGGGCGTAATATGGAATATCTTCAGTTACGACCAATGGGGCGTGGAATTAGGAAAGAAACTAGCTAAAAATACCTTAGACGCAATCGAAAATAAATCTACTGCGGAAACGACCAATTCTTCTACAAAAAGACTCATAGACAGGTCATTGTGATCACGGGAATGTATTATCTGCGAAAACTTTCGTTTACTACTTCGGGTTTTCTTATTTTTAGTAAGTATAACCTTTAAAACCATTTCCATAAAATGAGTGCAAAAGACAAGACCATTAGTTTAGACACCGCCAAGACTTGGACACAAACCTGGCGCAAAGAAGAATCTGATTACAATAGTTATAATCGCTGCAATGGATTCCTGGTTCCGGCCGAAGACCTCCGTGGAGTTTTGGATGAGATCAAAGACCAGAAGAATCCGCAATACATCCGCGCTTATCTTGGGGTTGAAACGATGAAACTTGCCGATGGCAAAACAAAGCAGGTAGAAAAACTAATTATGGTTGGCACTCGTCCGGCAACTAATCCTTCTACAGGAAAGGTTTATTATGCCGATATACTTCCAAGTGATAGTGAATCTGCCGATGGTGACACTGGTGGAAATATCTACGACTTTAGCGATCCGTGTCCACCAGAATGTGATGAGGATAGCGAGTTAAATTAAGTCATGAATCATTTTTTAGTCCTATCCATAGTCGGCCATGCCATTCTATTGGTCAATGTGATAGTATATTTTAAAAGCTTTATTAGAAATGATAAGGCTTTTAAAATATTTTCAATTTATCTAGCCTTTTCTTTTTGCATTCAAATAGCCACATTGGTTATTGGTAAGGGATTTCATTTGCCTAATTTATACTTATCACATTTTTATATAGTGGGCCAATTTGTTTTGCTGTCACTTTTTTACTTTCAGCTTTTAAAGAATAAATTGATTCTATTTGTAATACCAGCCATAGTGGCCCTTATAGGGATACAATTTATTCTAGACCCCTCTTTATTTTTTAGATATAATCCAGTTGGAATAGTGATCACACAAGTGATTCTGGTTCTCTATGCTATATTTTATCTCTATCAGAGCTTAAGCGGAAAGAAACCATTTATAATAATTAACGCGGGGATTTTATTTTATCTTTTGTCAAGTACATTGATCTTCGCATCCGGAAACCTGGTTTTGGATTTGGATATTTCGGAGAACACCAGGTTTATTTTGATCAACGTAAACAGAGTGTTCATTTTACTACTTCAAATATTAATTTTTACCGAATGGTACCGCAATTATCGGCCGGCCCTAAAGAGTAGATAATTACATGTGTCGATTTAGTATCTTCGTCTAGCTATGCAAGAAATCATTTCCGAAGAACAACAAGTTATAGACATCATCCTTATAGCCATAGGACTCCTATTACTAATGGCTCTGGCGATTGTATTATTCTTCTATTTCTCTCGCCGTCGAATTATTAAAACAGAACTGGAAAAAGCCAACCTGGAGATAAATTACCAGAGAGAGGTGTTACAATCCACTATCATTACACAGGAGGAAGAGCGTAAACGCATCGCCCAGGATTTGCACGATGCTATTAGTTCTAAACTCAATGTGGTCTCACTTAATGCAAATATGCTGTCTGATACATCTATATCAACTGAAGAGACAGTAAAGATTGCCGAGAATATTGTAAAAGTAACCTCGACCGTATTAGAGAATTCCCGCAAGATCGCACACGACCTGCTTCCTCCCACTTTAGACAAATTTGGTTTGGAGGCTGCAATGGAAGAACTGTGCGATGAGATTGGCGATGCGAGAGCATTTAAGATCGATACTAATTTTCAGTACGGGCTAAACTTATTATCTCAGGATGACGAGCTACATTTATTCAGAATCATCCAGGAGTTATTAAACAATACCATAAAATACGCCGAAGCCAAATCCGTTCAACTTTCATTAGTGGCTAATGGTTCTGAGGTTATCCTTACCTATAAAGATGATGGGAAAGGATTCGATGTCGCGGAGGCGAAAAAGGCAAAAGGACTGGGATTGAGTGGAATTACCAATAGGGTTGAGATTCTTAATGCCAGCATGGAAATGAGCAGTAGTATTGGGAACGGAATATTGGTTCGAATCCAAAAGAGATTGGACTAATTTTCATATTTTAGAGGCGAAGAAAACCAACAAACTCTTGAAGATAAATCTTGTAATTGCCGATGACGAGGAATTGTTCCGCGTGGGACTCTCACACATACTATCTAAAGATCCCGAAATTTCAATAGTTTTCGAAGCAAGTGACGGGCAACAGTTGCTGGAATTTCTGGCAGCGAGCGAACGACTACCAGATATTATCATCACCGATATTAAAATGCCTGAACTCAACGGGGTAGAGGCCACCAAAATCATTCATAAGCTATATCCCGAAATTGGTATCATCGCACTTACAACATACAACAGCAAACCATTTATACGGAATATGATCGATGTTGGTGCTTCGGCTTATCTTGTGAAAAATTCGGCTCCTGAAAAGGTAATCCACACTATTAAGCAGGTTTATTACAACGGGTTTTATTACGATAAACATGTTATGACCATACTTAATAATCGCTATGCAACCGATAAGGAAGGCGAGAAGTCGGCCTACGACCGGGATTTCCTTACCGAACGTGAAGCCGAAGTCCTTGAACTTATTTGTAAGCAATACAAAACCTCCGAAATAGGGAAAAAGTTGTTTATTAGCCCCAGGACCGTTGAGGTGCATCGCAAGAATTTACTTATAAAGACCGGAATGAAGAATATAGCCGGGCTGGTGATCTTTGCCATACAAAACGACCTTGTACCACCTATCATCATTGAGTAAATACTTCAGTGTCAAATACTATATTTATCTCTATATATTAATTAGAATTTCGTAGCTTTATACCTCTTCTAATTCCCCTTCTTTTTTATTTCTGAAATAAATTATGCTTACTAAAGTATATGGAAGCGCTGTATTTGGCGTGGATGCAACTACGATCACAGTAGAGGTGAATGTGGATCAAGGAGTGGGATATCACCTGGTCGGGTTACCCGATAATGCCATCAAGGAAAGCAATTACCGTATCGCGGCTGCGCTTCAAAATAATGGTTTTAAGATCCCCGGGAAAAAGATCACTCTCAATATGGCTCCGGCAGATTTGAGAAAGGAGGGTTCTGCATACGATCTTACCCTAGCCATGGGAATTTTGATCGCCACTGGCCAGATTGAAGAACAACATCCGTTAACCGATTGTATCATCATGGGCGAATTGTCCTTAGATGGAGGCCTTCAGCCAATACGTGGTGCTCTACCCATAGCCGTAAAAGCAAAAGAAGAGGGTTTTCTCAACTTTATCCTTCCGAAGCAAAATGCCCGGGAAGCCGCGATCGTTGACGGTATAAACGTGTATGGTGTAAACAGCATCACCCAGGTAATACAATATTTTAATGAGGGATTACCCATGGAGGAAACCGTAGTAGATATCAATGCCGAATTTTACGAACAACTTGAAAATCCCGAATTCGACTTTTCAGATGTGAAGGGACAGGAATCCATAAAACGCTGTATGGAAATAGCAGCCGCTGGAGGACACAATATCATCTTGATAGGTCCACCGGGATCTGGTAAGACAATGCTTGCTAAACGCCTCCCCAGCATCCTGCCACCGCTCTCCCTAACCGAGGCCCTCGAAACCACTAAGATTCACAGTGTGGCGGGAAGGACCCTCGGTAGCGGTGGTATTATGACATCACGTCCTTTTCGCAGTCCTCACCACACTATTAGCGATGTAGCCCTTGTTGGTGGAGGTACCTATCCGCAACCGGGGGAGATATCCCTGGCCCATAACGGGGTGTTATTCCTGGACGAGTTACCCGAATTTAAACGTTCTGTTCTGGAAGTGATGCGCCAACCTCTGGAAGACAGGGATGTTACAATTTCCAGGGCTCGATTTACGGTAACCTATCCCTCCAGTTTTATGCTGGTGGCTAGTATGAATCCTAGTCCGGGCGGTTATTTTAACGATCCGGATGCACCTGTTACTTCATCGCCTGCCGAAATGCAGCGCTACCTTAGCAAGATCTCCGGCCCCTTGCTCGACCGAATTGATATTCATATTGAAGTAACGCCCGTTCCTTTCGAAAAGTTAAGCGAAGAGCGCAAAGGGGAGGCCAGCGTGGTGATTCGTAAGCGAGTAACAAAAGCGAGGAAGATTCAGGAAGTGCGTTTCAGAAGATACAAAGAGATGCATTATAATGCCCAGATGGGGGTAAAACAAATTCGAACATATTGTAAACTGGACGATGCGTCTTCCAATTTACTCAAAAACGCCATGGAGCGGTTAAATCTTTCGGCCAGGGCCTACGACAGGATATTAAAAGTTTCGCGAACTATTGCCGATCTGGACCTTTCAGAAGAAATAAAAGGAGAACATATTTCCGAAGCCATTCAATATCGCAGTCTGGATAGAGATGGGTGGTTGGGGTGATACTTTTTATGAAGAAAACCCTCTCCGTTTGAAAACAAAATGGTTTTTGATTGTCTACTTTCAGTACTATTGAAAATACAATCAAAGTTTAGTAATTAGCCAATTGTTCCTTCCCCGTTCGGGGAAGGTGTCTTCAATAAGTTTTTATTGAAGACGGAAGGGGAGGAGAACTTGTTATGAATATAACCCTCTCCGTCAGTATCGAAGATACTGACACCTCTCCCTTGTTGGGAGAGAAGCAATTTCCTAAAATTATCATCTTATGAACATCCATGATTGAGATAATTTATGAAAGAAACGGAGAACTAATATCTTAGAATATAAAATACAGGAGGCTAAATAGAGATGGGTGGTTGGGGTGATACTTTTTATGAAGAAAACCCTCTCCGTTTGAAAA
>CAJQNO010000155.1 GCA_905479745.1 uncultured Flavobacteriaceae bacterium
AGATAGATTTGATTAAGTTTATAAAACTCTGACCGCCTAGCATTCGTTGCATAACAACGCATACCGCAAATGGCTGTGTTTATAGGTAGTTTGGCGATTTGCATCTATAAAATTGATATATTTAACTAAACAAAAAAACTAGCGGCTCGGCCTGGCTTCTGATTCGTATATCCTATAGTGCCACTGGCTACTACAGGGCTTCTCGCTCCCTACTTTCGTTGGGATGCATCCTTCCGAAGCTAGCCGCCACTAGCGTTATATAGGGACGTTGGCATTAATTTGTTGTTAAACAGATAAACAACAATGATAAATTAAAAAATGACATTTGATTTAAGCACTTTTCTGAACATACTTAATACTGTCGCTATTTTAGCCGCTGGAATTTTTGCAGCAGTCCAATTACTACAAATTAAAAAGCAGAGGTCAAGAGAATCAGCATTGCAGATGCTGAATTCGGTACAAACACTAGAATTCATCCAAGCTTTAAGCATAATCTACAATCTTCCCGAAAATTTGACAAAAAAAGAAATTGAAGATGAATTAGGTGACAAATTATCGAATGTTTTGGTAATGTTCGTAAAACTTGAAAGTTTAGGACTACTAGTATTTAAAAGAGAGATCAAATTAGATTTAGTTGCTAATTTTATGAGAGGTCCGATAATTCTATTCTGGAATAAAATGAAAAACTATTTTATAGAAACTAGGGAATCGAATAATGATGCGAATTTTGGTGAATGGGTTCAATGGTTAGCCGAACTTATTGAAAACGAACTAGCGACAAAAAATAAAAAGCCTGCTCACTTGATCTACAAAAACTGGAAAGAATAGAAACTAATGCTAACCACGCATAACTCAAATGACTGTCTTAATGCCTGGTAAGACGCTTTGCAAATATAAAATTGATATCTTTAACCAAACAAAACAACCTAGCGGCTTTGTCTGGCATTAGCATCAAACCTCGAGCTTTGGCGTGTCTTCCATCTTAAGCCTTCGGCCAGTCCGTTCTGCTGAAAATCACGTGATGCTACAATAAAAAAAGCGGCCTAACTTTCGTTAAACCGCCTTATAATAAGACTTTCATCCTTGTAGCGAGAAGGAGACTTGAACTCCTGACCTCCGGGTTATGAATCCGACGCTCTAACCACCTGAGCTACCTCGCCATATTTGAGGCGCAAAGATAAAAACAAAATCGACCGGAAAAAATTTATAATCTAATTATTTGCATCCTTCTTTATTAGGCCACCACCTACAACCAATCCTAGTTTTATGCGTAGGGTAGGGGTTTGAAACTTATGCCTTGATGTTATTCGTGTTTCGAATCCACTTCATCGCTGCTTCCTCCTTATAGTTCGTTTCAGGAGTTTACCAGTACTTCAAGCTTTGCCTCAAGAAGGCGGGTTGTTTCTCTATACCCTATATCGTAAATAGCATCGGTGTACTTCATATCGAAAGTACCAAATAAACTGAGATCGGAGGGTGATATCACCAGATCACACTGCTTGAACTTTAAAATGGAGTCTGCGGCCGACTTCAACTTATACGCGCGTTCAACAACATTGTAGGAATGCTTTAACTTGTCGATCCCAACTGGTTTTACGGGATTTACATACACCCCAATTATCTTATCACATACTGGCCTAAGGGGTTCTACAGGAAAATTATTGAAAACACCCCCATCTATATAATGAGAATCCCCTATCTCCACGGGTGAGAACAGGCCCGGAAACGAAGCCGATGCAAGTATAGGCCGGATAAGCTCCCCTTCATGAAATATCTTTAGAGCGCCTTTTAAAAGGTCGGTGGCAGTTACATATAATGTGGTATGTAAGGCACTAAAATCGTCTTCCTGCAGGTAATTCCTGAATTCTTCATAGAATTTTTCCGAATCGATAAAGCCTGGTTTCCTGCGGGCATATCTACTCCGCTGGAAAATGGGAATGGTTTTAAAAAAATTAAGGATCTCCGAACATCCAACACCTGCAGCGTACAACCCGCCCACGATGGCACCCGCACTGGTACCCGAAATATGAGTGGGTTTCAGATTAAATTCCTCCATCGCCTGAAGGGCTCCAATATGCGCAACACCCCTTATACCTCCTCCCGAAAGAACTACGCCCAGATTCATTTTTTATCCAATTTTAATTACAAAAATAAGTACAAAAATTATGAAGAAATATGACTCCGGTCAAACTATTACGCACGGCTATTTGTATTTAATCGAATAAATCAAAAAACCTATCCCAGACTTTTGGCAGTTTGCAATTAATATTTATATTGGGCTCCTGCTAACCAAAATCCTATGGAAGACAAAGTAAAATACGAAATGGAATTCCCGATACAAGTGTCACCATCACTACTGTATCAGTATATCTCTACACCCTCCGGAATGAGCGAATGGTATGCAGATAATGTGAACTCCCGGGGAGAGTATTTTACATTTATCTGGGAGGGTAGTGAGGAAAAGGCTAAACTCCTTGGTAAAAAGAGTGGTGAACGTATTAAATTTAGATGGGTGGAGGACGAAGACACCAATTATTACTTCGAGCTGCGCATCCAGGTAGATGAGATCACCAAAGATGTATCCCTAATGGTAACAGACTTCGCCGATGATGAAGAGGAAGTTGAAGAAGGTAAAATGCTGTGGACCAATATGATCTCTAACCTCAAGCATATACTAGGCTCTACCTGATCTACCAGCTATGTTTCGTAAGATAACAGGTAGTTTTACCTATTTCCATTTTATCTACTTTTTGATCGAATTATAACTGCTATTTTTTAAGGTGCCGAATATGGTTATACATATCATCGTAAATCCATTCCCAATTTATATTACACAGCTTAAAACTGTATCTTTGTCGGCTCGAATAACGGCTCTATTTCATGATGACAAATTATAACGGTTCCCTGGTCGAAGCAGAAAATGCTGCAATTCCGGTTAATAATCGAGGCCTGCATTTTGGCGACAGTGTATTTGAGACGATCCGCTACGCAGGGGGGAAGCTACTTTTTTGGGAAGATCACTATTTCAGGCTGATGTCGGCCATGCGAATACTTCGAATGGAGATCCCTATGGATTTCACTCCTGAATACATCGAGGCCGAGATCCATAAAACCATCGCCTCATCTAACGCCATAAAACACACCTGCCGGGTTCGGTTTACGGTATGGCGATCCTGGGGTGGTAAATACGCGCCTCAAACTAATCAAATAGAGTTCCTTATCCAGATTGAAAAACTGGAATCTCCGTTCTATACCATTTCAGAAGAACCCTATGAGATCGAACTCTTTAAAGACCATTATCTCAACTCCGGATTACTTTCTACCCTTAAGACCAATAACAGGGTGATAAATGTTTTAGGTAGTGTTTTTGCGGCTGAAAACGATTACCAGAACTGCCTGCTTCTCAATGAGAATAAAATGGTGGTGGAAGCCCTCAACGGAAATATCTTCCTGGTGAATGGCTACAAGATCAAAACCCCTCCTTTAAGCGACGGTTGTCTAAAAGGGGTTCTTCGGAAGCAATTGATCGATATCATTGGCGTCCTTCCGGATTATATTCTTGAAGAAGAAACGGTATCGCCTTTCGAACTGCAAAAGGCCGATGAGTTGTTCATTACAAACGTGATCACGGGAATCCAACCTGTTACCAAATACCGAAAGAAAGTGTTTGAGATTAAAGTTGCCAAGGAGCTCCTGGCCAAACTTAATGTAAAGGCCCGGCTGGGATAAATAAGTTTTTCTGTAAGATATTTAGTTATTGCTGGGGTCTTCGGGAGCGTTAGACCAGATCACATAGTCACCGCCAAATTCGAGCATCTTCTCTTTCCAGAAGTTATTATTAGATTTACCCAGGATCTTATTCTTGTAGATATTTGGAGTAACCACCCAGCTATTAACCTCCAATTCACTTTCCAATTGTTCACTGGACCAACCGGAATAACCAAGGAAGAAACGAATCTGTTCTTTCTTTAAAATGTCTTCCTTCAATAGATCCATGATAGCGCTGAAATCCCCTCCCCAGTAAATACCGTTAGAGATCTCCACACTTTCGGGTATAAGTTCGGGCACTTTATGAATAAAATAGAGATTGTCCTGTTCTACGGGACCGCCGTTATAAACTTCAAGATTAGAGGTTATCTCGGGAATAAAATCTTTGAGTTTGTACTTTAAAGGTTTATTGAGTATAAAACCCACCGAACCACTTTCATTATATTCCGCTAACAAAACCACCGATCGATTAAAGGATACATCTCCTATAATGGATGGTTCTGCTACCAACAATACCCCTTTATCAGGTTTAAGTGTAGTCATGCGGTTAGTTTGTACAATTAAATCTAAGTATTAATTTGTTAAAATACAACTTCCTGTCTCGTCCCTTTAGTTTTCATCAAAAAAAAACCCTGCAATTTTGCAGGGTTCCTGAAGAATTTTAGTTTCTTAAACTTAGTTCACAGAATTTGAAAGATCTGATCCTGCCTTGAACTTCACCACATTTTTAGCGGCGATCTTAATAGTCTTACCTGTTTGTGGATTTCTTCCTTCTCTTGCAGCTCTTCTTGAAACCGACCAAGACCCGAAACCAACTAGAGAAACTCTGTTTCCTTTCTTAAGTGATTTTTCTACATTTCCTAAGAAAGATTCTAATGCTTTTTTTGCAGCAGCTTTGGTGATTCCAGCATCTTCTGCCATGCCATCGATTAAATCTGATTTGTTCATAGTTATCTGTTTAAAATTAAATTGTTGGTTAAACTTTAAATTATTTGCTCTACAAATTTAGTCGGATTATCCTATCACGCAAGTAATGACGCGCGAAATCGCCGTTTTTGTTAATAAGTCAGCTCCTTTGTTAATAAAGACAAGCCATTTCTGTTAAAATTTCATGAATTCAGCAGTGATAAGGGTTTACACTACTTTCGCATCAGCCTCGAAAGTAAATCCATTTAGCAGGTCTTTACTTTTCATTTTCCGTTTCCCGGGAAGTTGCAATTCCTTTATTTCTAAAAGTCCCTTTTCCAAGGCCACCCATATATACTTTTTATCAAAAATAACCTTGCCAACCGGATGCTCATGTGGGGTGTCCGCCCATGAAATTCCAAAGATCTTCGTTTTCAATTCTTCCCCTCCATTTACCAGGTAGCACCAGGCAGCCGGATAGGGATCCAACCCCCGGATATGCGCTTCAATCTCCCCGGCTGGTCTAGTCCAGTCTATTCTGGTGTTCTCGTTGTTTAACTTAGGGGCTTCCTTCAATTGATCTGCCGAAGATTGAACTTCGGTACGTACATCACCTTTTGCAATCATCTTTACAGTTTCCAGCACAAGACCGGCTCCCAGGTCCATAAGCTTGTCATGCAGGCTGCCTGCCGTTTCATCCCGCGCGATCGAGATATCTTTTTTTGCAATAATGGCCCCGGTATCTATTTTCTCATCAATAAAGAATGTGGTCACCCCTGTGGTCGATTCCCTGTTCATGATGGCCCAGTTTATAGGCGCAGCACCCCGGTATTGGGGCAGGAGGGAGGCATGCAGATTAAAGGTGCCGTATTCGGGCATCGCCCAAACCACTTTAGGTAACATGCGAAATGCCACTACGATCTGTAAATTTGCTTCAAGCGCGCGCAGTTGGGAAAGAAAGTTCTCGTCTTTTAAGTTTTTTGGCTGAAGTAACCTCAGGTTTTTAGACACCGCATATTCCTTAACCGCAGAACCTCTTAACTTACGGCCGCGGCCTGCGGGCTTATCAGGAGCCGTGATAACCCCTACAATATTGGCACCGCTCTCCACTAGCGTTTGTAATACCCCAACGGCAAAACCCGGGGTTCCCATAAATACGATTCGTAAATCTCTCATCACAATATATAATACTCGTTTTTTGGGTTCAATCCTATTTTTCCGGCATCTAGTAACGCTCTCAAAACTTTCAGGATCTTATCCTCGTCAAAAGTAAGCCTTTCACATATTTCTCTCGAACTAAATTCACCAGATTCCATCAGGGTGAGCACTTGTTCCGAAATCGACTTCAGATCCCTGTTCGTTTGCTCCTTGTTGTCTTTAATACACACCGAGCATATGCCGCACCGCTCTGTGTTCTCCTCCCCAAAGTATTGTAACAGTTGCTCACTTTTACATGTAAAATTATTCTCTACATACTGCAACAGGGCTTCAACCTGGTTTACTTTTTTATCATTTAGTTCATGGACACCCACAGCCATCCTGTTAATGGTCCTGTCGTCTTCCCGTGGTACCAGAAAGGTGATCACGGCATCTGTATCGTAAAGTTGAACTTCGGCTACGCCATCCCGCTCCATTTTTTTAAGTGCCGTCACAATGGTTTCTGAAGACTGCCCCGTCTTTGTTGCGACCAGGTCCAGATTCACGGGGGTGGCCGTTTCGAAAATTCCTCCGTATACCCGTAGAAAGGTCTTTCCAATGAGGGATACTTGTGGATCTTTCCCAAAATAAGCCAGCAATCTTTCCGAAGATACCATAAATTTAAGGGTGGACCTCCTCCCAAATTGCCTGGATAATTGCAGGACACCAAGGCGGTCCAGGGTATTAAGGGCATTATAGGTAAGCACAGACGCAAACGAATAGGTCTTGCAGAATTCAGTAAAATTAAAAGCAAAAGTGGCAAATTCGCCCTCCCCATATGGGATACGGAAATAGTTCATTAGACTGTGATACACCTTCTTAAGGTCTTTTTTACGAGGCAGGGAGTCGATAAATTGTTTCCGAACCAATATCTTATCGTGATCATTATAAAGTAACAGAGCCTCCGCCGGTTTACCATCCCTGCCCGCCCGCCCGGCTTCTTGAAAATAACTCTCCAGGCTTTCGGGTAACTGCAGGTGAAATACATATCGCACTTCGGCATGATCTATCCCCATTCCAAAGGCATTAGTGGCAACCATCACAGGTACAATGCCACTCTTCCATTGTTCTAGCCGTACCTGTCGAATTTCAGAAGAGATACCTCCATGATAGAAGGTAGCTGAGATCCCCAGACTATTGAGGTGTTCACTGGTTTCAACGGCCATACTTCTGGATCGAACATAAACTATGGATGAAAAGGATTCTTTCTGAAGTAGCTTCTGAACGTGATATAGTTTATCCTCGACCTTCATGGTTTTGTAGGCCAGGTTCGGCCGGTAAAACGAACTCTTTAAGACTTTGGGAAGCTCCAGTTTTAATTCTGAAATGGTGTCGGCCAGCACCTCAGGAGTAGCTGTGGCCGTTAGTGCTATAAACGGCACCAGGGGATGCATTTCCCTGAGCAGGGTAATATTTTTATAGGAAGGCCTGAAATCGTTACCCCATTGCGAGATACAATGCGCCTCGTCTACAGCGATCAAACTCACGTCCATCTTCTGTATGGCTAATTGTACGATTTCCTGCTGAAGCCGCTCGGGAGAAAGGTAGATAAATGAGAAGTTACCGTACATCGCATTATCGAGGGCGATATTCAGTTCGTCGAAAGATAGCCCTCCCGAAAGGTGTAAGGCTTTTATTCCTGCTTCCTTTAGCCTCATGATCTGGTCGTTCATGAGGGCGACCAGGGGAGATATCACAATACAAATTCCTCCAAGGCATAGTGCAGGAACTTGAAAACACAGGGATTTACCACCACCGGTTGGCAATAAGGCCACGGTGTCGTTACCGTGTAACACAGAAGTGATGATCTCTTCCTGTAAGGGTCGAAAGGATGAATACCCGAAGTATTCCTGTAATATCTGTAGGGGCGTTTTCAATGCAGGCCAATTAAGTGCTTCAAAATGTGATCTATTCTGGCAGACACTTCACCAATAGGTACCTCATGCACATTATAATTATAAGTGCTATAACCGTTAACTAAATGTTGAAAGATCTTTTCGGCTTCTGCGTACGATTCGTATCTCTCGTTGTCCTGGATATATATGTCTGGCCAGGGGGGAAGTACAAAGACGGCATCGTAAACATAGGATGAACAGCTTTCCCTAAATTCGTCTGGATAGCTTGTGCCCAGGTAATCCAGGTAGGCTGTTACATCGGGCAATCCACGGTCGTAGAACAGTATCTCCTCTTTTCGCGATGCGGCTTCCTTGAATTGAGCCAACCTTCCTTCCATTAATTTTCTGCTGAACAGTAAGGGATCTTCCAGGAATAATTGGTCTATACCTTGTTGCTGGGCCTCAAGGATGATTTGTCTGGAAATTTCATGTAAACAGGCAAATCCTTTGGCCTCCAGTTCGTTGACCAGGGTTGTTTTACCGGAACCCGGTCCGCCGGTGATCACAATTCTTTTGGTCTTCAAACGTTACATTTTTAGCTTCCTATGGTCAAACTCCGAAGGATCAGGATGTTAGTAGTTACAGTAGGAAAATTATCGATTTTAAGATGAATTTTCAGATTTTTAATACAATCATTTATACAAATTACGTAAATAAATATTGATACTGAAAGTGTATCTTTGCCATGTATATGAGCTAATAATCATATGAAAGAAAATCCCGAATCGAAAGCGTTCTACGAACGATTGAAACAGCAACTTAAGGACGATACCAGTTGGCCTTCCCCTTATATGTTCAAATTTATAGTACCGGCATCACTGGAGAAGATCGCCGAGATCGAAGCGGTTTTTAATAATTTGAATGCGGTTTTCAATACCAGGGACTCGTCCAAAGGCAACTATACCAGTGTTTCAATAAAAGTTACTATGGATTCTCCCGATGCAGTCGTTGAAAAATATCTCGAAGTTTCTAAGGTGGAAGGTGTGATATCAC
>CAJQNO010000156.1 GCA_905479745.1 uncultured Flavobacteriaceae bacterium
TAGGCTTTTAAGCCTTTTATTCCTTTTTCGGTTTCAAAGCTTTCAGTTTTAACAACCATATTCTTAGCTCCCTGTGCTTCGAAAGCTGCAAGGGAAGATTCGAGAATCTTTTCAAGATCACCTTCCAGCGGCTGTTTGTACAAGGTGGTGTTCACCACTATATAGAAACGATCCACAAGGCTGCCGTACACGAAAAGTGAGTTATTCTCAATTTCCTGTTCCGTTGCTTCCGGTAAATTGAGTTCCTTCCGTTTCAGCACAACAGGAGTTTCCATGATCACTGCCGGCACTCCATATTCAGATCGGTACCATTGTCCTTCCACCAGATCTTTGGTAGGGTGGCCAATGATATTGTCCTTTAAATAATCCCATCCGTAGGTATAAGAAAGAATAACCCCGGCTATAATAATAGTTGCCACTCCTATTGCGCCACCGTATATGATGCGCTTTGTTCTTCTCTTCCTTCGTTGTTCCTGGGCATAGAGTTCGTTCATCAGCAATTCTTCTTCGGTAGGCTCTGGTACCACTTCATGAGTTTCGGTAATGATCTCCTCGACGGCGTTTCTGTCTGTTGACGCCTGCAACTGATCAATTTCCATTTTGGCAAACTTTACAAGATCTGCACGCTTCAAAATTGCATTCAGCTTGGCAATAGTTTCAGAGTCGAACTCAAAGTGTCCCGCATCCTTGTGCAGCTGAAGTCGTTCTATTAATTCGTCGGTAGTGCTTTCCAGAGCTGTATCATCTATTTCCCTGTCCAGGTATCGTTTTACGATCTCTGTAAGCTGAGAATAGTAGTCCTTAGAACGTCTGCTCTTTAATAAATTGGATGCATCCAGTTTTTGAAGCGAAGCTAATGCCTCTTCGTAAGGTGGCAATTGTTCTTCTCTTGCTTCTCTTTGTTTTTTTCTTCTGAAAAGATACCAGCCTACTCCCACGATCAATAGTAATGGAACGAGCCAATACAGTAATTTCAGAAAATTAAAAGGTGACGATCCAACCTCAATAAATGGTTTGATCTCGTACATCTTCTGTTTGGTGGTATCTACCGGGACATCGGCAACTTCTATCTTTATGGAATCTGTACTAAATACTCGTTCGTTGATCACGATCTTCTGGGGTGGAATAGTATAAGAGCCGGAGTCGAATTGTGTAAGGCCATACTTCTTGATCAATCGATATTTAGCCTGCTCGAAGGTGGTGTCCACCTTATAGGATTCGATCATTTCAAGCGGCAGAAACGACTGTCCTTCCGGAAACAACACCAGATCTGTACTATCTGCAACCACCTCGACAGTATACTTGATCTCTTCTCCTATACGAATACTTGTAGTATCTACCCCGGAGGTAAGCTGAGCCTGAGCGGCAAAGCCACTCAAAAAACATGCAGCTATAACCGCGTACCTCGCATTATCGAGGAAAAATTTAAGTAGGCTATATGTTGTCTTTCTGTTCATGGCCCTTCTAAGCACGTCTTTTAAAATATCCCAATAGTTTTTTTACATAGCTTTCGTCGACCCGGCAACTAATGGCGCCTGCACCACTTTTTGTAAATGCATCCTGAAAATAATCCACTCGCTCCCTATAATAGCGATGGTAATTCATTCTAACAGCTTTCGAGCCTGTGTTTACCAGTAAGTTCTCCCCGGTTTCTTCGTCCTGCATTTCTACTACCCCCAAATTTGGGATCTCTTCCTCCCTGGGATCGAACACCCGTATACCAGTTACATCATGCTTCTTCGCCACGATCTTCAAGGTGTCGCGATAATCATGTGTGATGAAATCGGATAAGACAAAGACGATCGCCTTTTTCTTCATTACATTGGTGAGGTATTTTAATGCCTGTGCTACATCGGTCTTTTTGCTTTGAGGGCGGAATTCGATCAATTCCCTGATAATTCGGAGCACATGCGACTTTCCTTTTTTGGGTGGAATAAACAATTCGATCTCGTCTGAAAAGAGGATAAGCCCCGTTTTATCATTATTCTGCATGGCCGAAAAAGCAAGTGTAGCAGCTATTTCGGTTACTACCTCATTTTTAAACTGACTTTGGGTTCCGAAGAATTCTGAACCACTCACATCCACAACAAGCATTAAGGTTAGTTCGCGCTCTTCTTCGAACACCTTTATAAAAGGCTCATTGTAGCGGGCTGTAACGTTCCAATCGATATTTCTAACGTCATCTCCAAACTGGTATTGACGCACCTCGCTGAAGGTCATACCTCTTCCTTTAAAAGTACTATGGTACTCTCCCCCGAACACGTGGTCGCTCAACCTACGGGTTTTGATCTCGATCTTACGTACTTTCTTGAGAAGTTCTTTCGTATCCATTTTCAGTAAACTTTAAAAAGCTTGCAGTTGTGAATTGTTCTATTCAGCCAGGTTTGTTTCCTTAGGAATATATCGCACTGCGTACTGACTACGGTACTTCAATTACGTTGACGATTTTATTGATAAGATCTTCGGAAGTGACATTTTCGGCTTCTGCTTCGTAAGTAACCCCAATTCTGTGTCGAAGCACATCGTGTACCACGGCTCGAACATCTTCCGGAATTACATAACCCCGCCGTTTAATGAAGGCATAACATTTAGATGCCATGGCAAGGTTTATACTACCCCTTGGTGAAGCCCCGAAACCTATCAATGGCTTGATTTCGGATAGGTTATACTGTTCCGGTTCGCGGGTAGCAAAAATAATGTCTAGTATGTATTTTTCGATCTTTTCGTCCATGTAGACATCCCTAACCGATTTCTGCGCCCTTAAGATCTGGTCGATGGTAACAACCGGATTGATGGTCTCGAAACCATCTTTCAGATTTTGTCTAATAATAAGTTGTTCCTCCGCCAGTTTTGGATAATCGATCACTGTTTTTAGCATAAATCTGTCAACCTGAGCCTCGGGAAGCGGATAAGTTCCTTCCTGCTCGATCGGGTTTTGCGTTGCCATTACAAGGAATGGCCGGTCCAGTTTAAAGGTATCCTCTCCAATGGTCACCTGCTTTTCCTGCATAGCTTCCAGCAAGGCCGATTGAACTTTAGCCGGAGCCCTGTTGATCTCATCTGCCAGCACAAAATTTGCGAAAATAGGACCTTTTTTTATGCTGAAATCGTTAAGCTTCATATTGTAGATCAGCGTTCCTACCACGTCTGCCGGCAGGAGATCCGGGGTAAACTGGATTCTACTGAAAGAACCTTGAACCGCCTGGGCCAAAGTATTAATGGCTAAGGTCTTGGCCAGCCCGGGCACACCCTCAAGCAAAATATGTCCCTGCCCCAGTAAACCAATTAGGAGACGTTCCACCATGTGTTTTTGGCCAACAATCACCTTGTTCATTTCCAGGGTAAGGATATCTACAAAAGCACTTTCCTTTTCAATTTTTTCGTTTAACGCACCAATGTCTAATGCAGTAGTTACTTCTTCCATTTTAAGTAATTGTTTAACTATATTGAATG
>CAJQNO010000157.1 GCA_905479745.1 uncultured Flavobacteriaceae bacterium
TCATAAAGTTCAAACTTTTACTGAAGTGTTATCAAGAAAGGTGGAGGGATTAGACCCTGTGAAACCTTAGCAACCCTTTCTCCGGAATGAAGGTGCTAAATTCTACACAGCTTAGGCTGATGATAGATAACAACGTGACAATAGTTCTTTTTGTCACTTTATTTCTTATAACATTTTTCTGGTAAATACGTCCTACGGGCGCATTTTGACTTTTGGTTTAATTATCTATTAACTCAAAAAAAAAGAAAAATGAGTGCAACAAAAATTATTCATGCGATCCCAAGTGATCCGCTTACCGGGGCTATCTCTGTACCGGTCTATCAAACTTCAACTTTTATTCAGGAAGCGCCTGGTGTGAACAAGGGCTTCGACTATGCCCGCTCTAACAATCCAACCCGTAAGGTGCTGGAAGATGTGATCGCCGAATTGGAAGGTGGCGATGCCGGTTTTGCCTTCTCTACCGGACTTGCGGCCATCGATGCCGTATTAAAACTCTTATCGGCCGGAGATGAGATCGTGGCAGTAGATGATATTTACGGTGGCGCCTACAGACTTTTTACCCACGTCTACGAAAAACTTGGTATTAGTGTGAATTATGTGGACACAACCGAGGTGGACAATGTGGCTGCTGCTGTTAATGAAAAGACCAAATTCATCTGGATAGAATCTCCTACAAATCCTACCCTACAGGTTTCAGATATCCGGGCTATTGCCGCAATAGCTGCACAAGTTGGAGCATATCTTGTGGTGGACAACACTTTTGCCAGTCCCATCGGGCAAAACCCTATTTGCCTGGGGGCCGATATTGTTATTCACAGCGGCACCAAATATATTGGAGGCCATTCAGACCTGGTAGCAGGACTTGTGGTCACCGCTGCGCCGGAGCTTTCAGAAAAAATTAAATTCGTGCAAAATGCCTCTGGAGGAGTATTGGGTCCCTGGGATTGTTTTCTTACCATACGCGGTATCGAAACCCTGGATATCCGGTTTAGAAAACAATCTGAAAATGCCTTATCAATAGCGCGATTCCTGCAACATCATCCCGAAGTTGACGAGGTGTTCTATCCGGGTCTGGAAACCCATAAAAATCATCACATCGCAGCCAGACAACAGAATAATCTGTTTGGCGGTGTAGTTTCATTCAGTTTAAAAGACGATTCCACTGCTGCAGCAAATGCCTTTGTTACCCACACCAGGTACTTCAAATTGGCGGAAAGCCTGGGAGGGGTGAAAAGTCTGCTCTGTCATCCGGCTCAAATGACGCATGCCTCTATCCCAAGGGATCGCAGATTACGGTCGGGAATCAAGGATTCACTCATTAGACTTTCCTGCGGAATAGAAGAACCACAGGATCTAATAGAAGATCTGAACACTGCCTTTAAAAGCGTCAATACAGCAACCCAATTAATCTATGCCTGAGATGAGTACCGAAATAAAAGAAAACAATACCAGCCGAATTGATCTTCAACTTTTGAAAAAGAAAAAGGTCAATCTGGCGGTATTTGGTCATGGAAATGTGGGTGGCAAGCTGCTGGATCAGATCCTGGAATCGGCGGCAGTGATAAGTGAAAGGAAACATATCGTGCTTAATGTCTTTGCTGTGGCGAATTCCGGGCAACTATTGTTTCAAACCGATGGCATTGATGAGAACTGGAGAAATAAACTGAAGGCAGAGAAAGTAGGTTGGGACATTTCCGAAGTGATAAAATTTGCCAGGCAATATAACCTGAAGAACCTTATCGCTATTGATAATACAGGGAGTACAGAATTTGTAGATCATTATCCGAAGCTGATCGAAGGAGGATTTAACCTAGTTTCATCCAACAAACATCCTAACACCAGGGATCTTAAATTCTACCAGGAACTGCGTAGTCTGCTCCAGCATCATGAAAAGGAATTCTTTTATGAAACAAATGTAGGTGCGGGTTTGCCTCTTATAGACACCATCAAATTACTTCATTTGTCTGGTGAGAATATTACGCGTATCCGTGGAGTGTTTTCCGGTTCTCTGAGTTATATCTTCAATACTTTTTCTGAAAATGATGATAGCTTCGGAAATGTGCTGAAGAAAGCCATGAATTATGGTTTTACCGAACCCGATCCAAGGGAAGATCTTTCGGGTAACGACGTGGGAAGAAAATTGCTTATTTTGGCTCGCGAATTAGATTTACACCACGAATTAACCGATGTTAATATCGAGAATCTAATTCCGAAGCCTTTACGAACCATTCCGAAGCATGAATTCCTGGAACAGTTGGATGCTCTTGATGTTAAATTTCATATTAAGAAACGAAATCAGAGAAAGGATCACGTGCTGAGGTACATCGGTGATCTCCACGGGGATCTTTCCGAAGTAAATGGCGGTACACTGGACGTGAAACTGGTTTCGGTACCGCGAGACAGTACCCTTGGACAACTTAGTAACAGTGATTCGTTATTCGAGATATACACTCAAAACTATGCCCAGCACCCCATTACCATAAAAGGTGCGGGTGCAGGTGGAGCGGTTACGGCACGTGGTGTACTGGGCGATGTGTTGAGATTAAGCGATAAATTATAATTGAATAAACATGGAAAAGAAAGTAGCGATTATTGGTTGTGGGAATTTGGGAATAGCTATACTAAAAGGTTTGCTGGACAGCAAGTATACCGCAGCAGAGAATATCACCGTAACCCGAAGGAATGTGGAAGCGCTTAGCGAATTCTCCAGGGAAGGAGTAGTGGTTACAACCGATAATCGTTCAGCGATTAAAAATGCTGATCTCATACTGGTTGCCCTGAAACCGCATAACATCCTAAGTGTTTTACAAGATCTAAAACAAGAATTTAACCCTAACAGGCATATCCTGATATCCCTTGCAACTGGAATCTCAATTGCCCAACTAGGAGAGGCTAGCTCGACGAAGCTGTCCATATTTAGGGCTATGCCGAATACCGCTGCTTTTGTAAAGGAGTCGCTCACTTGTATTTGTGCAAATACCGATAACCGGCAGACGCTGAAAACAGTGCGGCAGCTATTTGCTGGGATAGGGGAGATCCAGTTCATAGAAGAACAGCTTATGGAAGCGGCAACCGTGCTTGGTGCCTGTGGTATTGCTTATGTCTTACGATTTATGCGGGCGATGGTACAGGGTGGGATCCAGATTGGCTTTAGCTCTAAAGTTGCCAGTTTTATTGTCAATCAGACTGTGAACGGAGCTTCGAGATTACTTATAGAGAACGGGGCACATCCCGAGGAGGAGATCGATAAGGTTACTACCCCCAAAGGATGTACAATTGAAGGGTTAAATGAAATGGAGCACAATGGATTTAGTTCTGCACTAATTAAAGGAATTGTTACCTCCTTTGAAAAGATCGAAAAATAATTCAGAAATACTATTTATGAAAGTAACGCTCAATAGATTAAACGATGATTTCCATTTCGAAGCCAAAGGTGCTTCGAATGTTGTAGTGCATATCGATAGCAAGGTAAACGAAGAAATACACGGGGCTGGTCCTATGGAACTTTTACTTATGGCTGTGGGTGGTTGCAATGCCATCGATATTGTGTCGATCTTGAAAAAACAAAGACAGCAGATCACCTCGTATTCAATGGAGGTGGAAGGAAAGCGAAAAGAAGTAAAACAAGCTAAGCCATTTGAGGCGATACATGTTACTATTTTCCTGAAAGGTGAAATTGATGAGGCCAAGGCTAAAAGAGCTGCCCAGCTTAGTTTCGACAAGTATTGCTCTGTTTCGATTACGCTGGAAGAGGTGGTGGAGGTGACTTACGATGTGTATGTAAATGATAAGAAAGTATGAGTGTGTTTTTAGATGAATTAAATAAAAGAATACTTGTGCTGGATGGTGCGATGGGTACTATGTTACAGCAGTATAATTTTACAGAAGAGGATTTTAGGGGTGAACGGTTTAAAGATCATCACAAGTCTGTAAAGGGAAATAACGACCTTTTATCCATCACTCAACCCAAGGCCATCGCCGAAATACATGGTAAATATTTTGAAGCCGGGGCAGACATTGTGGAGACCAACACCTTTTCGGGTACCAGGATCGCTATGGCCGATTATGACATGGAAGATCTCGTCTACGAACTTAACTACGAATCGGCTAAGATCGCTAAAGAAGTTGCTCTCGAATATACGCGACAAGATCCGGATAAACCGAGATTTGTGGCCGGGGCTATGGGCCCCACCAATAAAACAGCCAGCATGTCTCCTAATGTGAATGACCCGGGATACAGGGGAATAACTTTCGATGAGTTACGTGCGGCTTACAAAGAGCAGGCAGAGGCTTTGGTAGATGGCGGTGTTGATGTCCTGTTGGTTGAAACTATTTTCGACACGCTCAATGCCAAAGCTGCTCTGTTTGCCATTGAAGAGCTCAAAGAAGAGAAAAATATCGATCTGCCTGTTATGGTTAGTGGTACGATCACCGATGCCTCGGGCAGAACCTTATCCGGGCAAACGGCCGAAGCATTTCTAATTTCAATTTCGCATGTGCCGCTGGTTAGTGTTGGTTTTAACTGTGCCCTGGGTGCTAAACAGCTCACCCCACACCTGGAAGTGATCGCGCACAGGACAGATCTTGCCGTTTCGGCATATCCCAACGCAGGCTTACCTAACGCTTTTGGCGAGTATGATGAGGGTGCCGATGAGATGGCCGAACAGATCCGCGAATACCTGGATCGGGGGTTGATAAACATCATTGGCGGTTGCTGCGGTACAACACCGGCCCATATAAAGGCTATTGCCCAACTGGCGGCCTCCTATCAACCTCGTCCCATAAAAGCAAACACTTTAAAAGTGTGATATAACTATGAACAGCACCATGATCGAAACAAGATATTTGAAATTATCCGGACTGGAGCCTTTGGTTATCACTCCGGAAAGTAATTTCATTAATGTTGGCGAACGGACTAATGTTGCCGGATCCAGGAAATTCTTAAGGCTCATCAAGGATGGTAAGTACGAGGAAGCACTGGATATTGCAAGACATCAGGTAGATGGAGGAGCGCAGATCATAGACGTAAATATGGACGACGGTCTTATAGACGGTCGCGCCGCTATGGTAAAGTTTCTTAATCTCATTGTTTCCGAACCAGATATTTCGCGGGTCCCCATTATGATCGATAGCTCGAAATGGGAGATCATAGAAGCGGGATTACAGGTGGTGCAGGGGAAATGTGTGGTGAACTCAATAAGTTTAAAGGAAGGGGAAGAAGAGTTTCTCCATCAGGCAAAATTAATTAGAAGATATGGAGCCGCAGTGATCGTAATGGCCTTCGATGAGACCGGGCAGGCCGATAATTATGAGCGGCGCATTGAGATAGCGAAAAGGTCTTATGATCTGTTGGTGAAGCAGGTAAATTTCCCTCCTGAAGATATCATATTCGACCTCAATATCTTTCCCGTGGCTACAGGGATGGATGAACATCGTAGAAATGCCATCGATTTTATAGAAGGGACACGTTGGGTAAAGGAAAATCTCCCGCATTGTAGTGTGAGTGGAGGAGTAAGTAACGTTTCCTTTAGTTTCCGGGGGAATGATGTGGTACGTGAAGCCATGCACTCGGTTTTCCTGTATCACGCCATCCAGGCAGGGATGAATATTGGTATTGTGAACCCGGCCATGCTGGAGGTCTACGACGATATACCTAAAGACCTGCTGGAATATGTGGAAGATGTGATCCTGGACCGTAGGGATGATGCCACCGAACGACTTTTAGAATTTGCCGATACCGTAAAAGGGGAACGAAAAGAAAAAGTGGCCGATCTTTCCTGGCGGGAACTGCCGCTACAGGACAGGATCACTCGGGCTCTGGTAAAAGGGATAGATGCCTATATTGAAACAGACGTTGAAGAAGCCCGACAGCAAGTAGATAAACCTATAGAGGTGATCGAAGGTCATTTGATGATAGGGATGAATGTAGTGGGTGATCTCTTCGGAAGTGGTAAAATGTTCCTTCCGCAGGTGGTGAAATCGGCGCGGGTAATGAAAAAAGCTGTGGCTTATTTGCTTCCTTTTATTGAAGAAGATAAGGATGCAACTTCATCCTCCAACGGAAAGATCCTTATGGCCACAGTAAAGGGTGATGTTCATGATATTGGAAAGAACATAGTCTCGGTAGTTCTGGCCTGCAACAACTATGAGATCATCGATCTGGGGGTGATGGTGCCTCCAGAGAAGATCATCGCCACAGCCAAGGAGGAGAATGTCGATATTATAGGGCTCAGTGGTTTGATAACACCTTCGTTAGACGAAATGGTCTTTCTTGCCAAAGAAATGCAGCGCCAGCAGTTTGAAGTGCCGCTTCTTATAGGTGGAGCTACCACAAGCAGAGCACATACCGCGGTTAAGATAGATCCGCAATACGAAAATGCCGTGGTGCATGTTAACGACGCCTCCCGGGCGGTAACAGTAGTAGGAGACCTGCTTCAGAAAGACAGAAAGCAGGGATATAAAAACGACCTTAAGAAAGAATACGCAGAATTTAGAGAAAACTTTCTTGGACGCCAGCAGAGGAAAGAATATCTCAGCCTGGAAGAGGCCAGAAAGAACAAGTTATCCCTGGACTGGAGTAGCGATCTAATCGTTACACCCAGGGAAAACGGGATCCATCAAATTTTGGATCTGGATCTGAATTTGTTATTGCCATATATCGATTGGACTCCCTTTTTCAGGAGTTGGGACCTGCACGGTCGGTTTCCGAACATTCTTGAAGATAAGGTGGTAGGAGAGCAGGCCACGGAATTGTATGAAGATGCTCAGCAAATGCTTAAGCGGATTATTTCTGAAAAATTGTTACAAGCCAGGGCGGTTTTCGGACTTTTTGAAGCGAACAGTATAAACGATGATGATATAGAGGTTATGGTTCCTTCTGAAGGTAATTCAGAAAAAAAGATCTTCCGAACCCTAAGACAACAATCCAGAAAAGCAAAGGATAGACCCAACCTGGCTCTGGCAGATTTTATCGCGCCGAAGGATACGGGGATCACAGATTATATGGGTTGTTTTTGTGTAACGGCCGGCTTTGGAACCGACGAGCTGGCTATGAAATTTGAACAAGAGCACGACGACTATAACAGCATAATGGTAAAAGCACTTGCCGATAGGCTGGTGGAAGCTTTCGCCGAGTATTTACACGAACAGGTGAGAAAAGAATACTGGGGTTACGCCGCCGATGAAGAATTAAGCAATACAGAACTTATAAGCGAATCCTACCAGGGGATTAGACCCGCTCCCGGCTATCCTGCCTGTCCCGACCATCTGGAAAAAGAGACCATTTGGGACATTCTCAAAGTGAAGGAGACCATAGGTGTATCACTCACAGAGAGCCTTGCTATGTGGCCAGCAGCTTCTGTTTCGGGATATTATTTCGGAAATGTGGAGGCGAAATATTTTGGTTTGGGAAAGATCAGGGAAGATCAGGTAAAAGATTATGCATCGAGAAAAGGAATTTCAGAAGAAAAAGCCTTTAAATGGCTACAAACAAGTTTAGCAGATTAAATGAAAGTAACAGAACATATTGCCAACGGAAAGGGAAAAACCCAGTTTTCATTCGAAATTTTGCCCCCATTGAAGGGGCAGAATATCCAGTCGATCTTCGACAGTATAGACCCCTTAATGGAGTTCAAACCACCCTTTATCGACGTAACGTACCATCGGGAAGAGTACGTATATAAAGAAATGGAAAATGGGCTGCTTCAGAAAAAAGTAGTGAAAAAACGACCCGGGACTGTAGGTATTTGCGCCGCCATACAGAATAAGTACCAGGTAGATGCTATACCGCATATACTTTGTGGCGGTTTTACAAAAGAGGACACAGAGAATTTCCTGATCGACCTGGATTTCCTGGGGATTGATAATGTAATGGCGTTGCGTGGGGATGCCGTGAAAACAGAGACCTATTTCACTCCCGAGAAGGAAGGCCATCGTTATGCAAATGAGTTGGTTCAACAGATAGATGCTCTCAACAGGGGCGAATACCTGGACGAGGAAATTATGAATCAGGCACAGACAGATTTCTGTATTGGCGTGGCGGGATATCCCGAGAAACATATGGAAGCTCCTAATATGGAAAGCGATATACATTTTCTGAAAAAGAAACTAAAGAACGGTGCGGAATATATTGTTACACAAATGTTCTTTGATAACAATAAGTATTTTGAATTTGTGGAAAAGTGTCGCTCTGCAGGAATAACTGCACCCATCATTCCAGGACTTAAACCTATTTCTACTAAGAAGCAATTAAACCTGATCCCACAGCGATTTAATGCAGACCTGCCTGAAGCCCTTATTAAGGAAGTCCTTAAATGTGAGACTAACGAAGAGGTAAAAGCGGTAGGGATCGAGTGGTGTGTGGAACAAAGCAAAGAATTAATCAAGGAAAAGGTTCCCTTTCTGCATTATTATTCTATGGGAAAGAGTGATAATATAAAGGCAATTGCGAGGCAATTATTTTAAAAGAATTAATCCTAATATATATGAAATATTATCTTTACTATAACTAATTCGAGATGTTATCACGTAAAACAAAATACGGATTAAAGGCACTCACATTTCTGGCAAAACAGGATAAGAACGAACCTGTACAGATCTCGGTGATCTCCCAGTCGGAAAATATCTCTCATAAATTTTTGGAGAGTATCCTTCTCATTCTTCGGAAGGCAGGTTATCTGGGATCCAAGAAAGGCAAGGGTGGGGGATATTATCTTATGAAGCATCCTTCAGACATACCGATCGCAGCAGTTTACCGAATACTGGAAGGGCCAATTGCTATGATGCCTTGTGTTAGTCTCAATTTTTATGAAAAATGTGATGATTGCCCCGATGAGAAAGCGTGCAGCGTGCATAATTTAATGATACAGGTACGGGATAACTGTTTGCAGATACTGGAAAATACAAGTTTAGAGGATCTTATTAAAAGCTAATAGAAACCAATGTAAAATATTATCGTAGATTTGTTTACTCTACTAAATCTATAGGTTTATTATAGTTATGAATACAGTCACTTCGGAAAACATTCACTTATTCAATCAGAATTTAAGATTTGAAGAACCAGCAGAGATCATTTCATTTGCGCTGGACTTAGCCAAAAACCCAATGGTAACAACAAGTTTCGGGCCTTATTCGGCAGTCTTGCTTCATGCTGTAACCACGCAAATGAAAGATATTAGAGTAATTTGGTGTGATACGGGTTACAACACAGACGAAACCTACGAGCATGCCAAATACCTTATGGAAGCGCTTCAGCTAAATATTGAAATATTTGCGCCAAAATACACTACAGCATTTTTAAATCATACTATTGGGAGACCGGATATTGAAAACCCAAAACACGCTGTTTTTTCAGAGAAAGTGAAGTTAGAACCCTTTACAAGGGCGTTGAATAAATACAAGCCGGATGTGTGGTTCACTAATATAAGGGCAGGACAGACAAAACATAGGGATTCGCTGGATATTTTGAGTCTGGATAAGGATGGTATCTTAAAAGTGAGTCCGTTCTATTACTTTACCGATGCTCAGCTTAAATCTTATTTAACCCTTCATAAATTGCCTGCCGAATTTAATTATTTCGATCCTGTAAAAGCCTTGGAAAATAGGGAATGCGGAATCCACTTGCGGAATTAATTTTATTTATTTTTACGCTATGGATTTGGCCATTCCACAGCGAGAAGAACTACTCAATACACAGGAGGCATTATTGCCGTACGTTCACCGGACACCTGTGTTGGAATCGGCTTTGCTCAATGAACTAAGCGGAGCCAGCCTTTATTTTAAATGTGAGAATTTTCAGAAAATGGGCGCCTTTAAAATGCGAGGCGCCATGAATGCCGTCTTACAACTTTCGGAAGCCGAAAAAGAAGCCGGGGTAGTAACTCATTCTTCCGGTAACTTTGGCCAGGCTGTGGCCCTGGCAGCCAAAAATCTTGGTATAAAAGCCTATATAGTGATGCCCTCTTTCGCACCTGCGGTGAAAAAAAGCGCTGTACGCACCTACGGAGGATTGATATCCGAGTGCGAACCTACCCTGACCGCACGAGAGGCCGAAGCTGTCCGGATAGTTAAAGCTACCGGTGCTACTTTTCTACATCCTTCCAATCAGATAGAAGTGATTATGGGTAATGCCACAGCTGCCATGGAGTTACTGGAATCGCAACCCGAGCTCGACTTTATCTTTGCGCCCATAGGAGGTGGTGGCCTTATCGCCGGGACAGCTCTGGCGGTTCATTATTTTGGGAAACATTGTAAAACCATCGGGGGAGAACCTCTGGCAGCAGACGACGCCTGGAGGTCGCTAAAATCGGGTAAAATTGAAACCAACACTAACACCAACACCATTGCCGATGGACTAAGAACTCATTTAGGAGACGTAAACTTCCCTATTATTAAACAGTTGGTGCCGGAGATCATCCGCGTAACAGAAGATGAGATAATCGAAAGCCTGAGACTTATCTGGGAACGGATGAAGATAGTGGTTGAACCTTCCAGTGCGGTGCCTTTGGCTGCTCTTATTAAAGAGAGGGGACGCTTCAGAAATAAAAAAATTGGCATCATTCTCTCGGGAGGAAATGTAGATCTGGCTACACTCCCCTTTTATCAAAGTAAGCAATAAACAAAGAGGCTATGATTAGATGGATGTTGATCTTATTTTTTCTTGCTACTCCGCTCATAGCCCAGGAAAAATATCCCGAAAAATATTCTTTTGATGTCTCCTATGGTTACGGTACTATCCTCAGGCATAATAAGAATATTGCGCATTTGGTAATGGCTCATCCCGAGGTGGTGACTCTGGGATTAAATAAAAAGACCTACGGTGAAAAACCCTGGCAGCAAAATTATAATTACCCAGACTGGGGGCTGTCGTTTCAGTTTACAGATTTTAGAAACGAAGTATTAGGGAAGAATTTTGGCATATTGGCGCACTACAATTTCTATTTTTTCAATAGAAATGTAAGGCTTCACCTGGCACAGGGAATAAGTTACAACACCCATCCTTTCGATCTGGAAACCAATCCGAAGAATAATGCATTTGGTAGCCCTTTACTGGCTTCAACAGCTTTGGGATTATATTACGACCTACCGTATCTACTGGATGATTTCGGACTCCTTTTCGGCATCTCAATATACCATCATTCTAATGGGAGTGTGAAGGCGCCTAATACCGGGACGAATATTCTTTCTTTCGAAATGGCGCTTTCATATAACAAATCCATTCAGCAGGAAACGCTATATATCACAAGAGAAGAAGATGAAGTGGATACATCAGTTCACTGGAATATTGCTGTGAGTGGTGGAGTTAACAGTAGCGACTATCTCAATTTGGGAACACACCCGTTTGCGGTAGCTAGCGGTTATGCCGATAAGCGCCTGGGGAGTATTAGTACAGTACAGTTGGGTGCCGAAATATTTTTTTCTGAATTTCTGCGAGAAGAGATCAGGTATGTAGCTGCGGCATTTCCAAGTCGGAAAATAGATCCGGACACCGATTGGAAACGCGTGGGGATCTTTGCAGGCCATGAATTTAGAATAGGAGATATTGGTCTGCCCACTCAAATAGGTTACTACCTTTATTATCCCTACACTTACGAAAGCCGTGTGTACCTTCGTGTAGGGGGGAAATATTATTTTAACCATAGGTGGTATGGTACGTTAACCATCAAGGCACATGCTGCAAATGCCGAAGCCATCGAATTTGGAGCAGGCATAAGATTGTAAAATGAAAAAGTATCTCATTATATTGATTGTGATCCTGGTTGCTTGCGACAGTAGTGATGCTCCAGACTGTCTCAGGGTGGCTGGGAACAGGGAGGTAAGGCATTATTCTGTTGCTGAATTTAGCTCCATCCGTATTGAGGATAATATCAACCTGGTGATAAGACAGGGTGATGAAATCAAGGTAAGTGTGGAAGCCGGCAAGAATTTATTTGAAGAAATTAAGGTGGTAGTTGAAGGAAACACACTTGTGATCACAAATGATAGTAGTTGCGAACTTTTCAGGAATTACGAAGATGTGATCGCCAAGGTGACCGCACCTAATATCACAGAGATTCGCAATGCCTCGACTGGCAACGTGTACAGCGAAGGAATACTAAACTATCCGGTTCTCTCGTTGGGTAGTAATACCAACGGCGGAATTGATAATGTGAAAAAAAGCGGAGATTTCATCGTAGAACTGAATTGTGATCTTCTCATAGCCGAAGCCAATGGATTTAGCAGATATTTTGTGAGCGGGAATGCTCGAGAAGCCAGAATAATTTTTACAGATGAATTGCCCTTATTTGAAGGCGCAAATTTTTTCGTGGACGACTTAGCTGTCTTTCAACGGAGTGCTAATATCATGAGAGTAAATCCTTTAAATAGTATTCGGGGTGAGATCAGGGGAACCGGCAACATAATTGCCTTGAATCGTCCCGAAATTGTTGAGGTGGATGAATTTTTTACAGGGCGTCTAATATTTGAAGATTAGTGTATATTTACACGATTCTATGAAAAAATGAAGTATTCTCTTGGCGTAATCATCTTACTTTTTTCTTTGCAGTTTTCGGTAGCCCAGCAACGTGAGACTTTTCCTTTTTCTATTGATGTAGATACATTTACAGGAAGTATACTAGAACACAACCCCGATATTGCTCACCTGATTACGGGTCATCCTACCGGAATCATTGTACAATACAATCGAAAGACCTATGGTTGGAACGAACCTGAAGGTAGGTGGAATTATCCCGACTGGGGATTTACATTTTCCTATCAGGATATGAAAAACCCCTTCCTTGGTGAAAATTATGCGGTTTATGCGCATTTTAACTGGTATTTTCTTAACCGGAACATCCGGTTTACCATGGGTCAGGGTGTATCCTACAATACGAATCCTTACGATCCCGAAACAAATTTTCAAAATAATGCCTATGGAAGTCATTTCCTTAGCTCCACCTATTTAAAGGTGAACTATGTGAGGGAACGTCTCATAGAGGGTGTAGGCGTACAAGCAGGATTTGGGGTAATGCATTACTCGAATGCAAATTTTAAAGCTCCCAACAACAGTACCAACACTTTATTTTTTAACGTAGGATTGAGCTATCAGCCCGATGCGATCAACTTCCCCACCTATATCCCGGTGGGGTCATGGAAAAGTACCAACTACAAGGAGCGTATTAAATACAATGCTGTAATACGGACGGGGAAGAATGAAGCCGATGTGAACGGACTCGGTCAATTTCCCTTTTATACATTTACCTTCTTTGCCGATAAAAGAATTAATTATAAAAGTACCTTTCAGGTTGGAGTCGATTTCTTCTTTTCCAATTTCCTGATCGAGTTGATCCGATACCGGGAGGTTGCCTTTCCCGGAGACGGGCTCACCGGCGATGAGGACTATCGCCGGGTAGGAGCGTTTATAGGCCATGAACTAAGATTTAGTAAGGCTGCTTTTGTATCTCAACTGGGATATTATGTATATTGGCCTTACGAGTTTGAGAATCGTATCTACAACAGGTTGGGAATTAAAAGATATTTCTTCGACGATAAATTTTTTGGTGTAATTACGGTGAAGGCGCACTGGGCAAAAGCCGAAGCCGTCGAATTTGGCGTAGGTGTTAGAATATGACGATCATGATGAAAAGACTAAGCATACTTATAATATTACCTTTACTATTTTGGGCCTGCGACTCCGAAAAAGCCTGGGATTGTATACAAGATTCGGGTGAGTTGGTACAGCAGGAATACAACGTACCACTGTTCAAGAAGATCCAGGTTTGGGAGCGTGTGCAACTAATCATTCAGCAGGGAAATACGCAAACTGTAAGAGTGCAAACAGGCGCTAACCTTATCAACGAAGTGCAGGTGGTAGTGGAAGATAGTACCCTAAAGGTAAGCGATCGCAATAGTTGCAATTATGTAAGAGACTACGGCATCACAAAAGTTTTTGTTTCGTCACCGGACATCAGAGAGATCCGCAATAGTTCCGGTCTTACCGTTGAGAGCCTGGGTACACTTGGCTTTAACGAATTGGCCCTCATCTCGGACGATCCGGAAACCCTGGAAATATATCATCACGATGGAGATTTCGACCTCGACCTGGATGTGGTATTACTGCGGGTGCAGTCTAATGGATTATCTAAATTCTACCTCAGGGGTAAGGCACAATACCTTGGAATCAGGTTTGACGATGGCGATCCACGCCTGGAAGGAGCAGATTTAATTGTAAATAATGTAAACTTATTTCAGCGAAGCACCAATAAGATCATCGTGAATCCGCAAATATCCATTAAAGGGCAGATTAGAGGTCTGGGGGATGTAATAGCTTTAAACCGCCCACCAATTGTGGAGGTAGAGGAATTCTTCCGGGGCCGCCTTATTTTTCAGTAGTAAGTTCGATGAATAGTTTTTCGAGAGTGGTATTCTTTTGGTGTAGCTGAAGGATCTTTAACTCATTATCATGCGCAAAGTCGAATACCTTGCCGCGCATATCCTCGGCCGTGTTAAAATAAATATGATACACAAACCCGGCAGGGTTTTCAACCTTTATTACTTTTTCCAGCTTCTGAAGAGCGATGGTCTCCACCCGATAATCGAATTCAACCTCCACGACCTGCTGCTTCCCGGCTTTTAATTCGGTGAGTTTTTTATCTAAAACTATCTTCCCGTGGTTAATAATGATCACCCGGTCGCATATGGCTTCTACTTCCTGCATGATATGCGTAGACAGTAATACAGTCTTTTCTTTCCCCACTGTTTTTATGAGTTCCCGTATCTCTATAAGCTGATTGGGATCCAGGCCAGTGGTGGGCTCGTCGAGGATGAGTACCTCAGGATCATGGAGCAAAGCGGTAGCCAACCCAACTCGCTGTCTGTATCCTTTGGAGAGTTGCCCTATCTTTTTATGAGCTTCGGGTCCCAGTCCGGTTTGTACTATAATCTCAGGGATACGGGATTTGGGAACCTTGTAGATAGAAGCATTGAAGGCGAGGTATTCCCTTACATACATTTCCAGGTAAAGCGGATTGTGTTCGGGAAGGTAGCCTATACTTTTCTGAACCCTTTTCTGCTCCTGATGTATGGAGTAGCCATTTACCTCCGCACTACCTTCTGTGGGGCGTAAATAAGTGGTGAGGATCTTCATTAAAGTTGATTTGCCCGCTCCGTTCGGACCGAGGAAACCAACTATCTCACCTTTTTTTATAGCAAAGGAAACTGCATCCAGCGCTTTTTGCTGGTCATATTCCTTGCTTATGTTCTCAACGGTTATAGACATTTTTTGGTGTGGTAAAAGTACACAAATAAAAAAACGCTCAAAACATTTTGTTGTTGTCTCTAATTGTTTACTTTAGCACTAATAACAACGACAATGAATAATAACAGTACATATTTTAACTTTTGGTTTTTCTATTTTCTTGGAAGGCACCGGGTAGATATGTAATTATACTATAACATCATAGACAACCCGGAACGTATTTCCGGGTTTTTTTATGGATTAACTTTGAATATTATGAAAGTAGCAATACAAGGAATAGAAGGATCCTTTCATGACGAAGCGGTTCAGCAATTATTTCCTGAAACTGAGATCGAACTGGTAAAGTGTGAGGCTTTCGACCAGGTAACCCAATGTGTAAAGAACGGGAAGGCCACCTATGGGGTACTGGCGATAGAAAACACCATAGCCGGCTCCATTTTGCCTAACTACAATCTTATAGACGCAGACGAATTCGAAATATTCGATGAGGCGTTTTTAAACATTCAGATGTACCTGATGGCGCTGGAATCTGAATCCATTATCGATATTTTCGAGGTGCATTCGCATCCCGTAGCGCTCTTACAGTGCCGGGAATATTTACGGAAATTCCCTCCACAATTCAAGATCATTGAAGGAAAGGATACCGCTTCAGAAGCAAAAAGAATAAGAGAGAATAATATAAAGGGAGCGGCAGCCATCGCAGGAAAACAAGTGGCAGAACGCTTCGGATTAAAAATTCTGGACAGCAATATCCAGGATATCAAAGAAAACGAAACCAGATTTGTACTAATTGGGAAACGCGGTGCCAGTTTTAGCAAGAAGGTGCCTAATAAAGCGACCATCAAATTCCAACTGGACAGCGAGGTGGGAACCCTTAGCAAGGCATTGCAGTTGCTGGCGAGTTTCGAGATGAATCTCACCAAGATACAGTCGCTACCTGTGCTTGGAGATCCGTGGCGCTATGCGTTTTTTGTAGACGTTACATTCAG
>CAJQNO010000158.1 GCA_905479745.1 uncultured Flavobacteriaceae bacterium
AAACAATTATCAGACAGATCGGCTAGAGTGGACGAACTGGAAGGGATCATTGCAGCAAAGGATGCGAAGATGCGTGCCCTGAAGGAAGCAATTTCTGCTGCCCTGATAAATTTTGAAGGTAATGGCCTCACCGTAGAACAACGCGACGGAAAGGTCTACGTATCTATGGAGAACAAACTGTTGTTCGATAGCGGAAGTTGGGCAGTAAATAGTAGAGGCCGTGAAGCTGTTGTCCAGCTTGGAAAGGTGTTGGCCCAGAATAAAGAAATAGCAGTTTTAATTGAAGGCCATACCGATAATGTACCTTATGGCGGAAGTGGGAATATTACGGATAATTGGGATCTGTCTACCAAACGTGCAACCGCCATTGTCTCTATTCTTACCCAGAATTCGGGTATTCCTAAAGATAATCTAACGGCAGCCGGGAGAGGAGAATACGCGCCTGTGGCTCCAAATACTACTTCGGAAGGCAGATCGAAAAACCGACGAATTGAGGTTATCCTTACCCCTAAGTTGGATGAGATCGCAAAATTGCTAAACGATATTTAACAGGCCTTATCTCTAAACAAAGTTTAGGAAACCCTATTTATGAAATATACCAACCTACCCAATACAGACCTTCAGGTAAGCAAACTATGTTTAGGAAGCATGACCTGGGGTCGTCAAAATACCGAAGCCGAAGGCCATATTCAACTGGATTATGCGCTGGAAAAAGGAATAAATTTTATCGATACTGCCGAAATGTATGCGGTGCCTTATTCGGATGAGACCCAGGGAAGTACCGAAAGGATAATTGGAAGCTGGTTGTCCAGGTCCGGAAAACGTGATAAGATCGTACTTGCTTCTAAAATTGCCGGGCCTTCACGCGGTTTTAAATTTATCCGGAACCCACTAAATTTCAGTAAACAGGCAATAGATGATGCACTGCATAAAAGTTTAAAACGCCTGCAGACAGATTATTTAGACCTGTACCAGCTTCACTGGCCGGAACGCGATGTAAATGTATTTGGTAAACGCGATTATGATCATAGGGGTAATGCAGAGTGGGAAGACAACATTAGTACTATCCTTGAGAGTCTGGAAACCTATGTAAAAGAGGGTAAGATAAGATATGTGGGAGTTTCTAACGAAACTCCCTTCGGATTAATGCGATATATGGAGGAGCACAGAAAAGGGAAGCTTAAAATGGTGTCTACACAAAATTCTTATAATTTGTTGCAGAGGCGAGATGAAATTGGACTTTCCGAGGTGGTTCAAATGGAGAATATAGGCTATTTGGCGTACTCTCCATTAGCCTTTGGAGTACTAAGTGGAAAATATCTCAATATGGCAAAACCTGAGAATGCACGAGTAACCCTTTTCCCTAACTACAATCGATACAGCAGTGCCAGTTCCTTAAGAGCCACCGAAAAATATCAGGCTATTGCCCAAAAGTATGGTTTAAGTTTAGTGCAAATGGCGCTCGCTTTTGTTACGGATAGGCCCTTTGTAACCTCCAATATTATTGGTGCTACAAGTCTCGGTCAGTTAAAGGAGAACATAGCAAGCATAGAGGTATCACTTTCGCAAGAAATTCTGAAGGAAATAGACAAAGTACATAATGAAATGCCAAATCCTGCACCCTAATGTTCAGTTTTGCAGGAATATTCAGAAGCCAAAAACAATTTCGCCATAAAAAATTAAGAGAGATTCAGATAGAATTCAGAATTTTCACTTACCTTTAGCTTTAGTAGCCACCAAATCAGATAGTTATGAAAAATCTTTACTTAATTATATTCATATTTATTGGATGCAGTCTAACTCAACTTCATGCTCAGGAGTATTTAGATCTTATTCATAATCCAACCGAAACCACCACTTTAGAAGAAGTTCAGCAGTTGGCCAACGCCTACTTTGAGAACAGGGATAGAGGCCGCGGAAGTGGTTATAAACAGTACAAACGATGGGAATATCACACCCAACGCATGGTCAATTCGGACGGCAGGTTGAAAAATTTTAGCAAGCTTACCTATGATGCGATCCAGCAATTAGAATCGATGACTATTCCCGAAAATATGATGCCTGCAAACTGGACCCCGATGGGGCCGGTAAGTTATTCTAATGGAAACAGTGGCTATAATGGAGGTTTGGGGCGCGTAAATGTGGTTGCATTTCATCCAACCAACGCAAATATCATCTACATAGGAGTTCCGGCCGGAGGAGTATGGAAAACCACAGATGGAGGATCCACATGGACCCCAATGTCGGATACCCTCGCAAGTATTGGAGTTTCCGGTATTGCAGTAGATCATGCCAATCCGAATACGGTTTACATACTAACTGGTGATGGAGATGGAGCCGACACCTATTCTATTGGTGTTATGAAATCGACCGATGGAGGTGCAACCTGGAATACTACAGGACTCACCTGGAGCGTGACAAATTTTGTTAGAGGTTATAAACTAATAATGCATCCTTCCAACAGCAATATCATGATGGCTGTTACCAATGCCGGAATATACAGAACCACCGATGGTTGGGCTACTTCCAGTAATGTACAGGCGGGAAGTTTCAGGGATATTGAATTTAAACCCGGAAGTCCGGCAACGGTTTATGCCGTTACAACCAATACCTTTTATAAATCTACAGATACCGGAGCCAGCTGGGCTGTTACCGGAACAGGACTGCCAACTGGTGAAAACAGAGTTGCTTTGGCCGTGACTCCGGCTAATAGTAATTACGTGTATTACCTGGCAGGTCCAGGTGGATCCGGAGGAGGTGGAACCTATAACGGGATGTATCGCTCGACAGATTCGGGAGCTACTTTTTCTACCATGTCTACTACACCTAATATTCTTGGTAACGATGTAAATGGGGCCGGAACCTCAGATCAGTCCTGGTATGACCTGGCAATAGCTGTTAACCCTACCAATGCTAACAATACTATTACCGGTGGTGTGAATGTTTGGCGGTCTACCGATGGTGGTGCTTCCAATTCTTTGATAGCATATTGGTACTCCCCCGGTGCTAGTCAATATGTACATGCAGATATTCACGATCTTGCATATAACCCTGTCGACAATAAATTGTATTGTGGAAGTGACGGTGGTATTTCGGTAAGTTCAGATCATGGAGTTACCTGGACCAACATCTGGAACGGCCTGCAGATCATGCAATTCTATAAGATATCGGGCGTGGAGGCAAACCAAAACCTGCTTCTTGGTGGAGCCCAGGACAATGGTTCGAATAAATATACCGGCTCCACTACAATTGAGCATATACTTGGGGGTGATGGGATGGATAATATGATCGATTACAACAACAATAACAATCTTTATTACAGCTTTCAAAATGGGGGCCTTCAAAGATCGACCAATGGTGGTACAACTTCGGTAGGCATACAACCCGGAGGATCTACCGGAGCCTGGGTTACTCCCTATGCCATGGATGCGACCAATCCCAGTATTATCTATGGTGGTTATAGCGATGTATACAGAAGTACCAACATGGGTACTTCCTGGACAAACTTAGGATCGGACGGCCGTGGTGCGATAGCAGTTGGTATTAACGATCCTTCCAGATTGTATGCGGCTAACGGTAGTACCTTACAAACATCTGCCAATACAGGAGGATCCTGGACCACTATATCAGGTGCACTTCCTGCATTAACTATTACTTCCATAACGGTCGATCCGGCAAATGCCTCCAGGGTATGGGTTACCTTCGGAGGGTTCACTGCCGGGCAAAAAGTATACGAATCTACCGATGCCGGTAGTAACTGGACCAATATATCGGCCGGACTTCCTAATGCACCTGCTCTAAGTATTGCTTACGAAAATACCGGGGGTTCACCTATGGATGCAATTTATGTGGGAATGTCTGTGGGCGTTTATTATCGCTCCGATTCGACCGCATGGACGGCCTATAATACAGGCTTACCCAATGTTCCTGTTTACGACCTTGAAATAAATCATACAAATTCGAAAATAAGAGCTGGAACATACGGAAGAGGACTATGGGAGTCACCCCTTTTCAGCGCTCCTGTATGTGATATAGCTGCTGCTAATGCGACCACCACACCACCTTCCTGTCCCGGAGGAAGTGACGGTACGTTAACGGTTACTGCCTCATGTACGACCTGCGGTAGTATTCAGTACACAATAACTCCTACTTCTCCACCCGGCCCACCGATCGTGCAGGTTGGAAACGGAGTATTTACAAATTTACCGGCTAACTCCTACAATGTAACAGTAGAGGATACCTTAGATTCTTCATGTAATGACACCTACGTGAACAATCCGGTGGTAGTGCCGGCGGGAACCGATGGAATTGCTCCTGCAATTGGTTGTCCTGCAGATGTAAATGTGGAATGTGGCAACGATACTTCTCCAGCAAGTACCGGTACGGCTACCGCGGCAGATAATTGTGACCCTAGTCCGTCGGTTACCTTTAGCGACAGTTCTGCGCCGGGATGTGGTTTAACAGAAGTTATTACACGTACATGGACGGCTACCGATGCCTCTGGTAATGCCACTGTTTGTACACAGGTGATCACCGTGGTAGACACTACAAATCCTACCATTAGCTGCCCACCGGATGTTGTTGTAAATAATGACCCTGGAGTATGTGAAGCGATAGTGAATTATACCACACCAACGGGTACAGATGGCTGTGGAGGGGTAACCGTTACCCAGACCGCAGGTTTCTCATCCGGTAGTTTATTCCCGGTTGGAACAACTACCAATGCCTTTATAGTTACCGATGATTGCGGGAATGTATCCTCATGCTCGTTCGATGTAATAGTGAATGATAATGAAAACCCTGTTGTAGTTTGTCCTCCGGATCAAACGGTAACTGCCGGTGCCGGAAACACTTATTTAGTGCCCGATTATCTCGCCACGGCCCAGGCCACTGCCAACGATAATTGTACGAGTCCGTTAACAAATACCTCTCAAAACCCTGCTGCGGGTACGATGTTAAGTCCGGGGGTATATACGGTAACTGTTATGGCTACAGATGCGGCCGGAAACACAGGAGCTTGTAGTTTCCAGTTAACGGTCGATCCAACCTTGGGAATTGAAGGACAAATAAATCCGGGTTCTATAGTGCTATACCTCAATCCTGCGAAAGATTTCGTGATCTTAAGTAACCCGGAACAGATAGCACTTGAAAAACTTGAGATATTTAATGTACAGGGACAATTGATTAAAACAATCGGTTTGTCGCAATCCGGAATTGAAAAGACTATTGATGTTTCTGAACTATCCAGCGGAAACTACCTGTTTGTAATTTATGCCGGATCGGAGCGAATTGTAAAACAGATCGTGAAAGAATAGGTTACCCAAAAAGATGATGAACCACATCATTCACTTTGGCAACCCTTATGATATTAATAGTATAGTTATCCTTCGGAAGTTTACAGTATTTTGATATTACTATGCTTCCGAAGCCTAACTTTTCGGCTTCATGTATTCGCTGTTCCACGCGGGTAACAGGCCTTACTTCTCCTGCAAGTCCAACTTCAGCTGCGAAGCAGACCGTTTTATCAATTGCAATGTCCACGTTAGAGGAAAGTACAGCCGCAATTACCGCCAGGTCTATCGCAGGGTCATCCACCGAGATCCCTCCTGTAATATTTAAAAAGACATCTTTGGCACCCAATTTAAAACCAGCTCTTTTCTCAAGGACTGCCAACAGCATATTAAGTCGTTTCACATTGAATCCTGTGGCAGATCGCTGTGGGGTACCATATACTGCCGAACTTACCAGGGCCTGAATTTCTATCATGAGCGGCCTCATCCCTTCAAGAGTGGCCGAAATTGCAGTTCCGCTTAGATTCTCCTCATTCCTGGAGATAAGTATCTCCGAGGGGTTATCTACCTCCCTTAAGCCACTTCCCTGCATTTCGTAAATACCTAATTCGTTAGTACTGCCGAAGCGATTTTTGTTGGCGCGTAAAATTCGATAAACGTGATTTCTATCTCCTTCAAACTGAAGCACAGTATCTACCATATGCTCTAAGATCTTGGGTCCGGCAATATTACCGTCTTTGGTAATATGGCCGATAAGGATCACAGGGGTAGCAGTTTCTTTCGCAAATTTTATAAGTTCGGCGGTACATTCACGGATCTGTGAAATACTTCCGGCACTACTTTCTATATAATCTGTATGCAGGGTTTGGATAGAATCTACCACAACAATATCCGGCTCGATCTCGGCTATTTGCCTGAAGATATTTTGAGTTTTGGTTTCGGTAAGAATAAAGCAGCTTTCAGAGCCCGGATTGATACGTTCGGCCCGCATTTTAATCTGCTGGGCACTTTCTTCTCCCGAAACATATAGCGTTTTATAAGGCAACGCCAAAGCCACCTGTAACATAAGTGTGCTTTTACCAATGCCCGGCTCGCCACCCAGAAGTGTTAAAGATCCGGGGACAAGACCACCTCCTAGCACACGATCAAGTTCGTTGTTTGCCGTGTGCATGCGCATTTCCGCATTCGCTGAAATATTAGCTATTTTCTGGGGTTTGGCAACGCGCTTTACGCCCGTGGTTTCTTCTGGTTTCCAACTGCTTTTTTCGGCTTTTTGAATCACCTCTTCGGCTATGGTATTCCACTCTTTACAGGAAGTGCATTGCCCCTGCCATTTGGCGTATTGAGATCCGCAATTCTGACAGAAAAAAGTTGTTTTTGTTTTAGCCATAGTACCTTCAGCAAAAATAGCGATAAAAATCCCTATCTTTCAGAAGCATAAATTATTTTTCCATTTACCCCGAATGAAATTCCTCTCTTTATTCCTGCTACTAATCACCGTTCCCACCTTATCGCAATCTTCAAAATTAGACCATAGCATATTCGACCAAAACGATGGCCTCGAACTAGACCGAATAATGGCGATGGAATTTGATGATGAAGGCTTTCTTTGGCTGGGAGGAACAAATCAGGATGTGCGAAAGATAATACTTAATGACACGGAACTTGCACTTCAACGCTTCAATGGAAGCATCTTTCACACAATTCCGTTGCCCGTGGTACAGCCGCCTTTAACATTGGTGAGTCATATTTACAAAAGAGAGGACGGTTTGTTCTATGTGGTAGCACAGTCTGAAGAAGAGCATCTGTACCTATTCGATCCGTTAAGTCTCGAATTTTCTGAAATTGAAATGGGTGATACTGATAAAGGGCTGGTAAGCTGTTCGAACGTATTCAGGTATAATGGTAAAGATTACCTCCTTACCCAGGAGGCCTCCACCATAACCCTCAATGTTCTCACCAAAGATGCCGTATTAGTACCACAATTTAGCTTTCAGAATAAAGATCACAGATTCCTGTTAGAGTCTTCAACCAAATTTCTACCGTTTGATGATTTCTGCCTAATTGGCGATGATAATTTTCCGCTCACATTATTGGATTGGGAAGGCAATGTGCTCAAAGAATTTCAACCCGAGACTTTCAGGGCTGATCGAGGTTCGAACGTATCAAAATTTTGGTTAAAGGAAATATTTACTGTAGGAAATAAACAATTTACCTTTCCCTATAAGAGCCAGCAACTTCATAGTGTCAATGTAAATTCACAAACCATCCAGCCGGAAAATGAGTTCGTGCCGGAAGATGAAAATATTAATACCGTGCAAGATACACATGGAAATCACCTGATCGTTTCGGTGAGTGATGATGGTGTTATTAGTTTTTTTGAGACTTCGGAAGAAAGCCTGGAATTAAAAAACCAGATGGTTGCTTTCGATGGAAACCCCGCGGTAAAACTCATATCACAAGATCTAACAAAAGACCTTTGGATAGGGACCTCGAGCAACCAATTACACCATTTTAAATTTCCTTCCGAAAAGATCAGGAACTTTCTTATGGGCTCCTCCATACGAGCGATACATCATCTGGAAGGGCCTAATTATTTGGTTGCAACCGAAGCTGATGGCTGGTATAAAATCAATACCGAAACTCAAGAGCAGAAACCATTTCCATTGAAAGAGGCGAATAAGGTTTTTATACCCAATTCTTCTCGTAATATGATACTGGAAGGGGACAGTTTGTGGAGTAATCATGGAGGTAGTGTGTTAAGAGTAAATATCGCTACTGGAGAAGCGAAGAGTTATAAGCATTTTCCCATCCTGTGTTTAGAAAAATTAAATGATTCGTTGCTGGTCTATGGTACGAAAGGATATAAATTAATGGGTTTTAATACTCATACCAGGGCCCACCTTGAATTGGCTGCCACAGATTCACTGGAGGTATACGATGTTTCTGTATCCCGCAACAAGGAGTTTATTATTGGAGGGACAGATGTAGGCCTTTTGGTATTTAATACCAAAACTTCGGAAGCAAGATTACTTGAGACTTCTTCCGGGCTTGAAGACGAATTTATTTTGATGGTAGACCTGCTTATAGATTCTCAATTTTTATTAGGGACACGCTCCGGCAAACTTATTCGCTTTGATGCGGCTTCAGAAACTTTTGAAACAGTATATGAAGACCCGCTGAATGCGGGAATAGCAACTGTATTACAAGACGGTGATAGTTATTGGATCAACACTTTCAATGGACTCGTGGTTTATGATTCTAAAAACAACAGCAGTGTTAGATACTCTAAAAAAGATGGATTAAGTGACAATGAGGCAAACAGATATAGTGCTTTAAAGCGGGGTGATGAGATGCTGGTGGGTACGATCAACGGACTTAATTATTTTCGTCCTTCCCAATTAAACCCCAGGAAGATAGAGGCCAGTTTGGTATTACTGAAACTGAAGAATTACGATGGTGATCTAGGGGAGATGGTAGATAATTTTAACCGGGTTAAATTAGATCAGGAAAGGAAGATCGTGCTAACCGCTGAGAATAAATCTTTTGAGATCGACTTTTCACTTACCCATAATATCGATGCAATGCCTATTAGCTATCGCTATAGATTGGGCGATGATCCCTGGACAGATCTTGGAACACAGTCTTCCCTTCGTTTTCCCAATTTTGCAACCGGTAGATTCAACCTGGAGGTCGAAGCATTGGATTTTTCGGGCAATAAGATCGGGGAGTCGTTGGAAATACCTATAATTTCGAAGGATTTTTTCTATAAGACCTGGTGGTTCTATTTGCTGGTACTCTTTCTTGCTTCGATTTTGTTCTTTTATCTTCTGAAACAGGCGAGCTTAAAGAGTCGTCTTCAGCAAAGATTCTCTGAAGCGCTAATGTTTTCGCAAGAGCGGGAGCGCACACGAATTGCCGGTGAATTACACGATAGTGTGGGTCAGCAATTAACCCTCATCAAGAAGAAGGCACAAAATACCGATCATGATGAGATATCAGCACTTACCCATAAAGCATTGGAAGAAGTGAGAAGTATTTCCAGGGGTCTATACCCGGCTGTTTTAAAACAACTGGGGCTCACAGAAAGCATTGAGCAATTGATTTACGATCTTGATGAGGAAACCGATATGTTCTTTTCGGCCGATATCGAAAATATAGACGATCTATTAAATGAAAAGGAATCGTTGAATTTCTATAGGTTCATACAGGAAAGTTTCAATAATATCGTAAAACATTCGCAGGCAACCTCGGTGGACGTAACTATAAAACGAAGATCAAGAGGTTTTACTGCGAGAATAGAGGATAATGGGATAGGATTTTCGGTTTCAGAAAAAGAGAAACAAAATAGCCTTGGCCTTAAGACTTTGTCCGAACGCATTCGTATCTTGGGAGGGACTTTAACATTGGAGAGTACGCCCAATGGAGGTACACGAATCATAGCCGATATAAAATAGACCATGAGTAATCTAAAAATTCTTGTCGCCGATGATCATCCTATGCTGTTGAAAGGATTAACCGATGAATTGTCCAATAACGGTTACAATGTGCTGGAAGGTGCTGAAAATGGAGCACAGGCCTTAGAGATCATCCTTGATAAGGCACCTCAAATCGCTATCCTGGATATAGAGATGCCTATTCTTTCCGGCTTCGAAGTAATAAAAAAATGTCGTGAAGAAGATCTAAAAACCCGATTCATCATTTTAACCTCCCACAAGGAAAAGGCCTTTGTACACAAGGCAAAGAAGCTTAATATATCCGGTTATCTGCTAAAAGACGAACCATTTAAAGAAATAGATGCCTGTATCCAGGCTGTGGCTAAAGGCGAAAATTATTTTAGTAAGGAATTTGATGAAATATTCAATACCCAGGTTTCGCCAGAACTCGCAAAAATAAAATTCTTATCTCCTTCCGAACGAACTATCGTTAGACTCATCGCCCAGGAAAAGACATCGAAAGAGATTGGAGAGCTGCTTAGTATTTCCTATCGAACGGTTCAGAAACATAGGGCCAATATCATCCAGAAACTCGATTTACCCTCCGGTATGGACGCTCTTTCCCAATGGACCGAAGAGAATAAGGAACTCATTCTTTCCCTGTAAGAAAATTACATAAGTACCCCTACTTAGTTTTAGACATTACGTACGTATTTTCTGGTATTTGCTGCGCCTATATATTTACCATAACCAATATAAATGCAATATGAGGGCCGGCTTATTTCTACTATTCTGCTTCATTTCGCTTACCATGTTCAGCCAGGATGATCCTCCTGTGGCGGTATGCATGGATATACCTTCACTGGTTTTAGATGGCTCCGGAATGGCTACAATCGTTGGAAGCGATGTGGACGGTGGATCCTCGGATGATATGGGAACGATCACCCTTTCGGTGACTCCAGATACCTTTAGTTGTGCAGATATTGGTCCCAATACCGTTACCCTTACAGTAACAGATTCGATAGGGCAGACAGATACATGCACAGCCACAGTTACTGTAGTGGATACTACGGCACCTATGGCGCTGTGTCAAGATATAACCATTCAGCTTGATGGTAATGGAAATGCTTCCATCACTGCGCTGGATATTGATAATGGCTCTTCAGATAATTGTACGATCGCTTCGCTAAGTGCGAGCCCCACTTCATTCAACTGCAGCAACCTGGGAGCAAATAGTGTTACCCTAACGGTGACCGATTCCAGCGGGAATAGCAGTAGTTGTGTGGCGACGGTAACCGTGGAAGATACAGACAGCTATCCGCCCGTAGCTGTTTGTCAGGATATCACAGTGCAACTGGATGCCACCGGAATGGTAACAATTACAGCCGATATGCTGGATGGAGGCTCCACAGATAATTGTGGGAATATGACCTTCTCTGCTTCCCAAATTACCTTCGATTGTAATGACGTGTATAACCCACCCCTGGCCAGCATGATCATTACAGGGATAATAGACGGGCCCTTAGCAGGGGGCACTCCAAAAGCCATTGAAGTTTATGTCACAGAAGATATTCCGGATCTCAGTTTATTTGGCCTAGGAGTTGCGAATGATGGCGGGGGTTCTAACGGACAGGAATTTTCGTTTTCGGCAGGTACAGCTACCGCCGGGAGTTTCCTTTATATTGCTTCGGAAAGTACCAATTTCAATAACTTTTTTGGGTTTCTCCCAGACGAGACATCGGTGGCGATCGATGTGGACGGAAACGACGCAGTCGAATTATTTTTCAATGGAGGCGTGATCGATGTATTTGGGGATATTAATACCAGCGGAACAGCAACGGCATGGGAGTATTTGGATGGTTGGGCGTACCGAAAGAATAATACCGGACCAAATGGTTCTACTTTTCAGATCAACGACTGGTTTTTCAGTGGGACAAACATCCTGGATGGCGAAACTTCAAATGCCACCGCGTTGATACCAATGCCTATAGGAAATTACTCTTATACACCTTCCGGGACCGCAACACCTATCGCTGTAACACTTACTGTTACAGATGGGAATGGGGATAGCGATTCCTGCGTAGCAAATGTCACCGTTGAAGATAATATTGCACCCATTGCCATCTGCCAGAACATCACTGTACAGCTAAACAGTATGGGCGAATTCTTTCTGGATCAACTCACCGACCCCTCAAATCCTTCTTCACCCACATACATAGAACTTATAGCCGGCGCCTCATCCGATAATTGTAGCGTGGCCACTTATACAGCAGAGCCCAGTGCTTTCTTTTGTGCCGATATTGGCGTGAATAACATTGTGGTGACCGTTACAGATAGCTTCGGAAATCAGGCCGTTTGCTCATCTGCCCAGGTTACCGTAGAAGACAACATTGCACCGCAGATGATGTGCCAGGACATTACTGTACAACTGGATGTAAACGGAAATGCAACCATCAGCGTAGACGACATAGATAACGGAAGTTCGGATGCCTGCGGAATCGCCAGCCGATCCCTGGATATTAGTTCGTTTAGCTGTGCCGACATTGGTCCAAATACTGTTACTCTTACCGTAACCGATAATAACGGAAATTCCAATACATGTACCGCCACAGTAACCGTAGAGGATACGATCCCACCAGATGCCTTATGCCAGAACATCACGGTACAACTTGATGCTTCCGGGATGGTTACCATAGCGGCATCAGATATCGACGGCGGGAGTAATGCCGCCTGCGGAATTTCTTCCCTAACTGCAGATATCACCAATTTCGATTGCAGCAACCTGGGCGATAACCCGGTAGTACTTACAGTTACCGATAATAACGGGAATTCTAATACGTGTACGGCCCTAGTGACCGTCCAGGATAATGTTGCCCCAATGGCGATAGGAATGGATATTACGGTTCAACTGGACAATAGTGGGAATGCAGTTATCTCCGGAAGCATGTTAGACAATGGCTCCACAGATAATTGTAATTCACTAACCTATACTGCCAATCCCGAGACCTTTAGTTGTACGGATGTTAGTGCTCCGGTTGCGGTAACATTCACCGTTACAGATGCTTCCGGAAACTTGTCATCGGACACAGTAATGGTTACCGTGGAAGATGTTGAGGCCCCGGTTGCCAACTGCCAGGATATCACCATACAATTGGATGCCAGTGGGAATGTAAGTATAACACCTGCCGATGTGGATGGTGGAAGCACGGTTTCGTGTGGCAACGCCAGTTTAAGCATTGATAGAAATACCTTTAGTTGTGCAGATATTGGTGCAAATAATGTAGTGCTTACAGTTACCAACGCCAGTGGTTTAACCAGCAATTGTATTGCCGTAGTTACGGTTACCGATGTGGTTGCTCCAACTGTTGTCTGTACCGATATTACAATTCAGCTTGATAACACTGGCTCTGCCACGATCACTGTAGACGATATAGATAATGGAAGCTCGGACGTATGTGGGATCGCCAATAGATCTTTGGATGTAAGTACGTTCAACTGCTCTAATATTGGGCCAAATAACGTAACGCTTACGGTCACAGACTCCAATGGAAACTCAGCGAGTTGTACTGCCGTAGTTACTGTACAAGACCTGATAGCACCTATAGCGGTCTGCCAGAACATCACCCTACCTTTGAACGCTTCCGGGATGGCATCAATTACGGCTATGCAGGTTGATGGTGGTAGTAGTGATTTCTGCGGAATTGTTTCACGCTCTATAGACGTTTCTACCTTCGATTGTAGTAACCTGGGGGCTAATACGGTTGTACTTACGGTAATGGATGGCAGCGGAAATACAGACAGCTGTACAGCCGTTGTTACCGTGGAAGACGTAACGCCACCAAACGTGATCTGCCAGAATATCACTGTTCAGCTTGATGCTTCGGGAACGGTTACTATAAACCCGGCCGATCTGGACGATGGCAGTACAGATGCTTGTGGAATAGCCACATACTCTATTAGTAATAACTTCTTTAACTGTAATTCGATAGGCGCCAACAGTGTTATCCTAACCGTTACAGATACCAGTGGGAATAGCAGTACTTGTAATGCCATTGTGACCGTAGAAGATAATATAGCTCCCAATGTTTCCTGCCAGGATATAACTGTTCAACTAGATGCTTCGGGAACTGCATTCATTAATCCGGCTAATGTGAATAGTGGTAGCTCTGATGCCTGTGGGATAGCTACCATAAATATTGATGTGAATTCATTTACTTGCAGCGATATTGGGACGAACAACGTTACCTTAACGGTAACCGACGTCAATGGAAATTCCAACAGTTGTGTTGCAGTGGTCACAGTGGTGGATACCATCGATCCCTTGATAAATTGTCCTTCAGATCAATCGGTTTCAATCCCCAATGGAAGCACGTACAGCCTGCCAGACTATTTCGCCGGCGGATTAGCTACGGCTAGTGATAATTGTACTTCAACCGTTTCGGTATGGAGTCAGAATCCCGCACCAGGAACTTTACTGGATCCTGGAACTTATACGATCTCGGTAACAGTAGAAGACGACAATGGAAACAGTGATAGTTGCAATTTCGATCTAACCGTAGGGTTCGACTTGGGTTTACATGACCAGGAAATAGAAAGTATAAAGTTATATCCCAATCCGGCCACCAGCAGCATCAGGCTTAGTAAAATAAGGGCGGTAGGTGTAAATAGTATTTCGCTTTACGATCTCTCGGGCCGACTTGTAAAAGAGTTTCCGGTGTTACCGGGAGCAGATACCCAGGAATTGGATATTTCGGAAGTAGCCAGCAACGTATATCTGTTGCTTATAAAGACGGAATTCGGACTGGTGACAAAACAATTTATAAAAGAATGATTATTCAGAAAAAATTATGAAACGATCTGTATTAATAATATTGCTCTGCTTGCTAGTAGCAGGCCTGAATGCTCAGGAACTGGTACGATCAACGGTGGGCGTATCGGGTACATCCTCGCAGCTTAAAAGCGGGGATAAAACCTATACTGTGCAGCAAAGCGTTGGGCAGTCGAGTGTGATTGGACTCTACACTGCCAACAGCCTGGCCATACGACAGGGATTTATTCAGCCTCCCATTAAGATTTTAAGCACCGGAAGTGACAACGATGATCTAATCGATGCGATAATCTATCCAAATCCTTTTACCAGTGATATTCGAATTGTTTTCAATGAGACTCTGGAAGGTGGGATCGATATCATAATTTACGATATGCTCGGCAGGGTTGTACACAACATGAACACCAGAGCCGGGAAGGAGATAAATCTAGACCTATCATTTTTAGCGAGCGCACAGTACGTGCTGCTTCTTACTTCAGAAAAAAGACAATTTAAGGCAAACATCTTGAAAAATTAATCCATGAAAAAAATCGCACTAATATTCGTCCTCTTTTTAGGTTTCACTGCCCATTCTCAAGGCCTTTACGTTGAGGTAGGGAAGGTAGATTCGAATTTCAAATTCACCAATTCAGAAGGAGAGGAACTTGCCAACCTGCAGCATACTACACAAAATTATATGGAGGCAGGCTATCGCCGGCAGGTGTTTACCGAAGGATTTAATGTGGCATTGGGCCTCAATTATAACAGCTACGGATCTGTGGGTAGCGACAATTCCCTGAACAATTTCTTTGAATGGGATGCGGATTACTTGGGGATCGTCCTTGGGTTCGATTATGCATTGTTCGACATAGACAAGCTGGAATTTCATTTAAAAGCTACCGCCTCGCTAGAGTTTATGTTGCAAGGAACACAAACTATCAACAACCAGGTGATCAATTTAACCGATACCGAAGAATTTGACGACAATGCTATTTTCTTTCGTGGAGGTGCGGGCTTAAGCTACCCGCTTACCGAGACCAGCAGCGTCTACTTACAGTATTTGTATGGTCAAAGCCTTGGAATGAACGACGACAACAACGGCAGCACGAGCCAGGAAGAATTAAAGATAAACACACATATGGTGGGAATTGGGATACGAATTGCAATTCCATCCAAAGACACCGATGTAGATAACAACGAAGAATCTGAAGAATAAAAGGCATATTATGAAAAAATTAAACCTACTATTCGTTTTATTGATCCTCTCTGTAACGGGGATGGCTCAAACCGATGGATTAAGCTATCAGGCGGTTATTTTAGATCCTGAAGCACAAGAGATCCCGGGGCAGGATATTACCAACAATGTCCTGATCAATGCACCGCTCACAGTAAGATTCACCATCCTAAAACGTGATGGAACGATATTGTACAAGGAAACTCAGGAAACACAAACCGATGGCTTTGGGATGATCAACCTCATTATTGGGCAAGGCCAGCCTTCCAATGGACTGTTTACTGAAATAGAATGGGATGGTGTGCCAAAAAACCTTCAGGTGGATGTAAATCTGGATGGCAATTTTAAAATGCTAAATAAGGAGCCACTCACTTTCATTCCCTATGCTTTTCATCGAAATATTACTGCTACCGGTACGCTTAATGTAGATGGAGAGGTCTTGTTTGGAAATAATCTGGTGGTGGATGGCGAAACCCGATTAAATGACGCCTTATTTGTAAATAATGAGAGTCCGTCTGTTTTTTCCGGCACCCTGGTGGTGGCAGGAACTTCTACTTTGAATAATTCACTGTCTGTAACCAACGAGAGCCCTACTTTTTTAACCGGGACCCTAGATGTGGACGGCGCCGCACGACTAAACAATACCTTAACAGTAGAAGAAGCTACTCAGCTTAACAGTACCTTGGATGTGGACGGTGCAACAACACTAAACAATTCACTTACCGTGACCAATGAAAGCCCAACCATCTTAACCGGGACTCTGATAGTGAATGGAATTACCGATTTTAACAATGCTGTAAACATCAACAATGGGAGCCCGTTAAATGTAACCGGCAACCTGAATGTTGACGGTGCCACTACGCTCAATGATGATCTCACGGTAAACGGGGATACTAATTTAAACAGTTCACTTAGTGTTAATAATAGTAGTCCCGCAGACTTGTCTGGTACCCTGAATGTAGATGGTGCGACAACTCTGGGAAGTAGTCTTCAGGTATCCGGACAAACCAATTTGGAAGATCTTTTAAATGTAAATAATCAAAGTCCTACAAATCTGTCTGGAAGTTTAACAGTAGATCTCCCAACCAATTTAAACAGCAGTCTGTCTGTAAATAACGGCGCGCCTACTTTTCTTTCCGGTACGCTTGAAGTATTAGGCGCTATAACTCTCAACAACAACTTAACCGTAAACGGAGTTACCAATTTAAATGATGCGTTATTTGTAAACAACGGTAGTTCCACGTTTTTATCGGGAGATCTTACGGTTACGCAAGCAACCTCGCTGGATGGCACCTTACTTGTGGAAGGAGCGTCCACCCTTAACTCGAATACTACGGTTGCCAATGCATCTCCAACCTTACTTACAGGTACGCTGGAAGTAGATATGCCAACTACCTTGAACAATTCCCTGGACGTAACAAATGGAAGTGCAACCAATTTATCGGGTGTGCTAAACGTGGATGGAGAAACAATGTTGAAGAATAATGTTGAGGTGGCTAATCAAAGTGAAACACTCTTAACAGGCTTGTTGATGGTGGATGGAGAAACTACTTTAAATAATTCACTCGAAGTAACCGGCGGAAATAAGACCGAGCTTACAGGGGAGTTGGTGGTTGATGGAGTAACTTCTCTACAATCTGAACTGAAAGTTTTGAACCAGAGCGAAACTAATTTAAGTGGAGCGTTGAATGTTACAGGCGCGGCCAACTTTAGTGATATGGTAACAATTGCCGGTGAAACAACAATCAATAACAACCTCACAGTTACCGGTACGGCTTCGCTAGGAAGTATTTCTACCGAAACGATCGCCGTGGAAAGTAATAATCCCAATTATGTGGCGACCTTCACAAATACCAACGCCAATACGGGAGATGGGATACTTATTAAACTAGGAAGGAACCACGGTTTAAATGGGATAGCACCGCTACCAAATCCTTTGGTTGAAAACGGAGGAAATCCATTATATGCCCAGGCGATCGCTCTAATGAAGACACAGTTGTCTAATCCGGGTAGCATTACACCTTCCGAGATCATTAGTGGCTTTGGAAGTAACGTTAACAATCTTAGGTCTGGTGCTGTGATCGCGGTGAACGATTTCGTTTTCAACCAGATCAACTCAACCTACGGGATCGCACCAGGGGCGGGAAACGGGAAAACTTTGCCCATTGTTACTTTCCCTTCCACCAATATACTACAAGGGGCAAATATCTTTGCAGGGGTTACCATACCTTTTGTGAACATAACTATTCCTAGAATAGATCTACCCAGCATAAGTGTATTGCCGCAAAAAGCCGGCCTACCTCCCGGGGTACTAAATCCTCCAATTCCGGATTTTATTCCGGGTCTGCCCATTTCGAACAATAATGGTGGTTTACCGCCGGTAGATATCCCATTTATCCCGATAACCGATGTGCCAATTTCACTTTCGAAGCAAAATGTGTACGTTTCTTTCAGGGATCAAAACGATCTTATAACCGGGGAAATAAGGGGGCAATCCATAAGCGATTTCTACGCCTCTACCATTTGTGACCCTGTTTACCTTATCAATGTGCTTTCCTCATTTGTTGGGGTCGATCTGCTGGACGGACTTACTGCCGGAGCGGTTGAGATTACAAATCTTATCGATGCTTTTAATAAGATAGGAGTTGAGTACACTTCGGGGAATGGTGATTACGCCGAATGGCTCGAGAGAATTAATCCCGCCGAATATTTAACCGCAGGAGATATAGTGGCAGTAAAGGGAGGAAAGATCACCAAGGATCTCACCGATCTTGAACAGATTATGGTGGTATCGCACCGGCCGATCATTCTTGGGAATGTGCCGGAAGAAGGAAAGGAAGGCCTTGGAAACAACGTGGCTTTTATGGGGCAGGTGCCAGTTAAAGTGATGGGGCCTGTTCATACCGGAGACTTTATAGTTGCACACCCGGAACTTTCGGGATACGGTGTAGCTATCGCTCTAAAAGATATGACAGCCGATGATTTTGTGAAGGCTGTAGGGCGTTCGTGGGAGGAAAATCTCAAAGAAGGTCCTAAAATGGTGAATACCGTGGTAGGAGTCCACAATGGAGATTGGGCAAATATCATGAAAAAACTGGAGGCCAAACAGCGAAATTACGAGCAAAAATTCAAGGTGATCGAAGCGCAGGTAAATATGCTGGAAGACAAAGCAGATGCTTTGCTATTAGAATCTAATAAGTAAAATAACAGCCATGAAAAGAATTCTATTCTTATTGTTAATATTCTCAGGATTTACGGCTATGTCTCAAACAGACGGGCTCGTTTACCAGGCGGTTATTTTAGATCCTGAAGCTCAACAGATCCCGGGTGCGGATATCACTGGAAACGTTCTACCCAATACAGATTTGCTAATTCGATTCACTATTAGTGGTGAAACAAGTAGTATAGATTACCAGGAAATTCAGGAAGCGAGAACAGACAAATACGGTATGATAAAGGTGATTATCGGTCAAGGGGAGGCGGTAATGGGCGATTTCAACGAGATCGATTGGGATGGCAATGAAAAGAACCTTTCGGTAGATATTAATCTCGATGGGAGCTACACTGCTTTAAGTAATCAACAACTACTGTTTATACCATACTCATATCATCGAAATATTACCGCTACAGGTTCTATGCAGATCGATGATGAAGTAAAATTTAAAAGTGATCTAACCGTAGACGGGACCACAAACTTAAATGGTAAACTGGGGGTACATAACGGAAGTCCGGTTGCACTTAGCGGAACAATGGAAGTAGGTCTGGCAACAACCCTTCAGGACAGCTTGTTGGTTAACCAGACTTCTGCAACAAATTTGGGTGGAACCTTAAGAGTTGATAAGGAAGCTCAGTTAAATTCCACTCTCGAAGTTGGGGAGGACTCAAAACTTAAGAGTACGCTTGATGTAGTGGATGCTACTGTATTGAATGATCTTAAAGTGACCGGCCAGAACCCTACGCTGTTCACAGGCACATTAACGGTAGATGGATCAAGTAATTTTAATAGTGCGGTTAACATCAACAACGGAAATCCGCTAAATCTTTCGGGCGATCTTACTGTAGACGGCGAAGTACTTTTTAATGATGATCTAACGGTTGAAGGTGACACCAACCTCAATAGTTCGCTTTCGGTAAACAATACCAGTCCGGTTAATTTAAGCGGAACACTTAACACAAGTGGGCAAACCACCTTAAACGATATACTACTGGTAAACGGAGCGACCAATTTGGATAATTTGCTCAATGTAAACAACGCAAGCCCGACTTACTTATCGGGGGCACTAACTGTTGGACTTTCCACAAATTTGAACGATGCGTTAAACGTAAATTTTGAGAATCCCACCTTGCTCACAGGCTCACTGAATGTGAATGGAGAAATAGATTTTGGACAGGAATTAACCGTAAACGGAATCACCAATCTATTTGGCGATCTTTTTGTAAATAATGCAAGTATGGCCGCATTATCCGGTAACCTGAATGTAGATGGGGCTACTCAGCTTCTTGGCACAATGGAAGTGGCAGATAACACCGTCTTTAATAATAACTTAACCGTGGCAAACCAATCGGCCATGTTTCTTAGTGGAACCTTAGAAGTTGATGGAGCCACCAGCCTTAATAATACCCTGGATGTAATGAACATGAGCGAAACCAACCTCAATGGCACCTTGGGAGTGGATGGTATAACAACCTTAATGAGCAATACAACTGTGGCTAATTCGGCGAACACGCTATTCACGGGAACCCTGGATGTAGACGGGCAGACCTCTATACACAATATGCTTTTTGTAACTAATGCAAGTGATACTCACCTCACGGGATTGATAAATGTTGATGGCGTTACAAAACTGAACAACACCTTAAATGTTCAAAACAGCAGTGATAGTGATCTATCGGGAATACTGGATGTAACAGGAGCGGCCACATTCAATAATATAGTGGGGATAGCCGGATTTACTAATATTCAGAATAATTTAACCGTAACCGGACTTTCCGATATTAATACATTGCAAGCAGGATCTATTTCGATATCGGGAGATAGCACAGGTTTCCTTGCCAGCTTCAGCAACACCAATGATATAGACAATGGCGATGGAATTAAAATTACCCTTGGGAATAATCACGGGCGTTTTCTCAATGGAAATCTCATTAAGATCGATCAAACCTTGATTAGTAACGATCCGGGGGCACAAAATCCTCCTCCGGCGACAGATCCAACCTATGTAGCTGCCTTTAATTCCATTAAGCAGAAGTTCATGAACAATGTCCCTCAGTTTACTGTGAATGATGTTATTGCCTTTTTACCTACGTTCAGAAATTACTCTATAGCCAATATCAATAATCTGGTATTACAGGAGATCAATACGCAGTTCAACCTGCCAAAGACCTTACCTTCAATTACTTCACCAAGTTATCTGGTGGATCAGTTTCCGGCGCCAGGTACGCCACAGGTTCCATTGCCATTTGTTGCCTTTCCCGGTATAAATGGAATTTGTTCCGGGCAGTCTTGTTTTAGTGTATGTATTCCTCTGGCTGGCTGTGTAACGGTGTGTATCCCTCCGGTAAATGTTTGTGTGCCGGACATCCCTCCGCTGGTCATTCCGGAGTTAACGGTCCCGGGCTTAACATTACAGCCAACGATCCCTAACTTTATGCCGTCTCTACCCTTCCTGCCGGAACCAACAATACCTGTGGTAGAAATTCCTAATATTCCTACGGTGAATATTAGCAGCACGCTTAGTTCCGAGAATAACTATTTCACTTTCCAGGATGTGAACGGAACTCAGACCGGTGCGGTAAGAGCGCAATCTTTGGAAGATTTTGCCAATAACACAGTGTTGGATGATATTTATGTGTTCAATGTTGCCAGTAATTTTATTGGGATAGATCTTGCCGACGGAATTTCCAGCGGAGCCTCGGCCATGGTTTCACTTATAAGTGAGTTTAACAAGTTAGGGGTGGAATTTGCCTCGGGTAACGGGGATTATTCAGAATGGCTGGAGAGAATAAATAAAGACGAATATTTAACTGCCGGAGACATAGTGGCGGTAAAAGGAGGAAAGATCACTAAAGATCTGAAGGATTACGAGCAGTTAATGATCGTGTCTCATCGCCCGATAGTGTTGGGGAACACCCCTGAAAAGGGAAAAGAACACTTGGGGAATACGGTGGCTTTTATTGGCCAGGTTCCGGCAAAGGTAATGGGGCCCGTTAGTAAAGGAGACTATATAGTAGCGAAGAGTAAATTTGATGGCTACGGGATCGCAGTGCATCCATCTGAAATGACCACGGAAGATTTTCTGATGGTCGTTGGCCGATCCTGGGATGAAAATCTGCACCAGGGACCAAAGATGGTCAATACAGTCGTGGGGCTTCAAAACGGAGATTTCAGCAATAGGGTAAATCTACTTCAGAAGCAACAAAAACAAATGGACAATGCGATCGAAACCCTGGAATCCAGATTGGAACGCATTAGCACGAATTTAAAACTTTCAGAAAAAAACAATAAGGATTATGCAAGTAAGGATTAGAACAACGTATTTATGCCTGTTTTCGCTTCTTTTTTTCTTCGGAAATGGTTTTTCCCAGGAAACAGAGGGAGACTATACATTTACCGAAGCTCAGCTGGCAATGCTGAAAAAGCAGGAGGTGGAAATTAACGCCTGGGTTGAAGAATTGCAGACCCCCGGAGTACGTATTGAAGGCTCCACCATGGTCTTCAGTAAAGAAGCGCAGAAACTAATAAAGGATGAGGCCTACCGCGCAAGTTGCTACGCAGAAGCGGGCTATACCTTCAGGGATGTACAACTTAGTCTTACGGCGAATGAGATTCAGAAAGCTTTCTGGCAAATGATCAACCTCTATCCGTCTCATAAGGAGGATGTATTGAAATATATTTATGCCTACGACAATGTATTTGAAACAGATAAAGTGGTGACTGCAGCATTTTACACCTATGGATTTTTCGATCCTGCCATAACTAAAATTGAAAATGGTAAACCTGATGTATACAGGCCGGATCTGTTTGAAGGTCACTTGAAGAGTACACGCGAAATTGTTTCCTACATTCTATATTTCAGAAAACAGAATTCCAATAAACAAATGTAAACCGGGCTTAATTAACTAACCAGGTTTATCCCCGGTATTGCCACAAGCGATCCGGGGATTATTTTTTAATATCCGAAATCCTCCTTGATCTTATCTGCCTTATCCAGCATAAGATCTACCGTAATAAAGTCTACTTCTTCCTTATCGAATGCACCCTGAAAGGTTCGCATCGCTTTTTTTGGTTCTCCGGTCTCTTCATAAAATCGTGCCATGTAATAGTCTCCCAGTACGGTATCCGGATATTGCCGTTGTGCTAGGGAGGCGATTTCCCTAAGAGATTCCCATTGTTTTTTCTTTTCTGCGGCAGTAGCAGTGGCAATGAAGTCGTTAATTCGAATAGGATTTGTGAGTCCGAAAAGATCTTCGATGGTTTTATACTTGTCCATCAGATACATGTGCACCGGAGTTTCCAGTTTCATTACAACATCGGTAAATTCTTGCTTACTAATTGGTCTGTACACCGAGAATATTTTCTCCATAGCCGAAGGTATGGCTCTTGCAACCAGCGAATAATGGGTCGCGCCCTCAAAATTATCATAATAGTACTTAAAGGTGTCAGACTCGAGGGGTTTCAAGGATTTATTGAGGTTTTCAGAGATCTCCATCAGGTCCTTGATATCATCTGTACCAGTAGCCAGGTAATAAAAGATCTTCGATTCTACAGAGGGGATCCGTTGCGGTAATCTTTCGTCCATCATGGGAGCGAGATCCGGACTAAGGTTAATGTAGCCATTAAACAGGGGCGGGTCCTTAAAAAGGTAGTAATTTATAAAGTTTGCCGTGAAATCATGACCAACGGCTATCACAAATTTAGCGGTTCGGTAATTTTCGTCTATATAAGGAATGAGTTCCAGGCCAATGAACTCGAAAAAATCTGCCCCCTGGTCGGCAGGCATGAAGTTAGTATCATCGTAGCTACAATCGTCATAACGACTTTCTCCCTGCATCACCCCAACAACGATAGATTCGGGCATATCTTCCCAATATCCAAAATAATCTACATTCCCGGCAACCGGTTCGAACAAGTAGTTTGCATCCAGAACCACCACGATGGGATACACCTTATCGGTATTGGTTTCGTAGTCGCGCGGCAATTGGATTTTTAGGCGGCGGGGAGCATCCAGTTTGAACGAATTGAATTCTTCGTAAATGATCTTAGATTGACCGAAGGAAGTAAAAACGATCAGGACAGTAACAACCAGCGTAAGTATCTGTTTCATAAGAGGATTTTTTGGAGTTGAAAGATAGTAAATTTTGAAAATGCCGAACAAATTCTTAGATCTTGTTGCGATTGTATATAGGAAGCAGGATAAACGACAAGACCCCAAAGAATAATATAGAAATAATATTCGATGTCCAAACGATAACACCCAGGGCCAGCCCAACAGACTTTGCAATACCAAAGATGAGTAATATACCCATGATTGCTGCGGGGTAGGTACCAAAACCGCTATTTGTAAAAGCAAAAGTGAAACTTCCCACTACAAAAGTGATGATCACGATCCCGGTCGAAATGCCCGAGGTTTCTTCCAGTGCCAGGGTTGCAGTGTAAAAGGATGCGATGTAAAGCCCCCAGATTATTAGGCTGTAAAGGATAAATAAGCCTTTTTTCTTCATTTTCACAATGCTGAATAGTCCTTCATTTAAGCCATCTACAAATCCCTTTAATTTCATTGCAAAGGCTCCCCTGGAATTTTTTAGATACAGAAGGAAAGCAGTTCCCAGAACAACTAGAGCGCCCAATGCGATTACTATCTTTTTTATTGGGATACTTTCGGTTATATAAGCATAAAGTGCATCAAATTGTAGTACTAAGGCTATTAAAGTGAAGACCAGGAGTAAAAACAGGTCGATCACCCGTTCGGTAATGATGGTTCCGAAGCCCTTATCGAACGGGACATCTTCATATTTGCTAAGTACGACTGCCCGGGAAACCTCGCCACTTTTGGGGATAAAGATGTTCATGAGATAGGCCACCGAAACTGCCATGAAATTGTTCGCGATCCTGGGGTGATACCCCAAAGGTTCGAGCATAAAGTTCCACCGATAGGCACGAAGCAGGTGACTTAAAACACTAAGGAACACGGAAAAGGCGACTATCCAGTAATTAGCTTCCCTGAAATGTCTGTATGTTTGTTCCAGTTGCTCGGGGGTAAACAGATTATATATGTACCAGATGAGGAAAATACCCAACCCAAGAGGGATGGCGATCTGCAGGAATTTTGAAAGGGATTTATTCAAGTTATACAAGTAAATTGTTCTCCTCGTTAGGGAAAACAAGAGCTGGTTTGAACTTTTTGGCCTCTTCTACGCTCATTATGGCGTAGGTGATGAGAATAAGTATATCGCCAGGGGCTACTTTACGCGCTGCAGCACCATTGAGGGTTATTTCACCGCTGTTACGCTTGCCGGGGATAGCA
>CAJQNO010000159.1 GCA_905479745.1 uncultured Flavobacteriaceae bacterium
AACCCCTTTTCGCATTTGTGCTTTTGTGTTTTCGATCTTCATCTTTTACTTGATTTTTTGAGATAACTGTTCGTTTTCGATTATGAAATGCGCGTTAAGGTTTTCAATACTTTGCGGACATTGCACGATCTCAGTCTCAGCAGAAGTGTTAGTTTGCCGAGGAACACCTGTTATAGAAAGCATACTGGCTACTACGGCTATTGCTAAATTAATTAGAGTGCTCATGAGTTGATTGATTTTCAAGATTAGTTTTTAAAAATGGAATGCTAAGCGGATAATTGTAAAGCTCTCCGCGTGAGGCTTTGGCAGTTGCAGATATTACAGCGTACAATTCGAATATAAAAAGTCCGAAAAGTAATAGGGCTACAATGCTAAACAAGATCACAAATCCTGAAAGATTTGTCATATCGTGAACCGATACCCGATCTACCGTATGTTCAATGGCATCCACGAGGGAAATGAAATCGGTAGCGAATAACAGGAAGAAAGGGATACAAATAAGGCCAATGATCAGGGAGTATACCAGGATACTCAGTTGAAAATTTATGGCCTGTCTTCCATGTTCGTCCACAAAGGCCTTATCTTTATTAAAGGACCATAAAATGAGTGGGACAAAGAAATTTCCGAAGGGAAAAAAGAACTTCGAAAATGTACTCAGGTGTATAAGAGCACCTAATTGTTTTTGATTTTCTGAAGGGTTTGGTTCCATGATTGCTTATCTTCTTATGCAAATATATGTCCAAAAGAAGGTATTATGTTACGCATAGTACTAAAAATTAACATATTTTTAACAATTAGAAGAAGTTGTTTAAATTGAATATCTTAGTCGAAAATTTCCTGAAATGCCTTTAAAACCAAGAGCTATCAACACTTTTATCATGTATAAACTACCCGCGGCATATTTTACCGGGGTAAGGGCGAAGGCGATTTCTGATACAAGTTGTACAACAAGCGTACGGTATCGATGGATCAATCAAAATCCGTTCAAATCGATGTTTTGGGCAGTACAGGGGATGGCTGCCGAACTAAGTACAGGAGCCCTGGTCATGTCTGTTATCAGAGAGAGCGGACACCCAATTTCCATGTTGTTGGTAAATAATAAAGCTACCTTCACCAAAAAAGCGGTGGGCCGGATAAATTTTGTTTGTGAGGATGGAGAAAAGATCAAGGAAGCTATTAAAAAAGCTATAGAAACAGGGGAAGGTCAAACCTGCTGGATGCATTCAACCGCCACGAACAAAGAAGGTGAGATCGTTTCTCAATTCGACTTCGAATGGACTTTAAAGCTGAAAAACAAATAGTTATATTTTTTTCAGTTAAATAAATGCCAATTAAGAAAATATATTTAAAGATTTTTTGTTATCTTGAAGCAGTCTAATTAAAATCTTACACATATAGAATAAAACTACTTAACCTAATTATAAAGTGTTTAACTATGGCTAGAGCAATGTTCGATTACACCAAAGCCGTTCTAAAAAAAGTAAGCTTTGATGTGAATTTGTTCTGTAAAGAGTTGAAGAAGGCGATGCAAAGACTCCTCCCTTACGAGATCGAGGAATTAAAGATCTGGGTTGATGCTCTTGTTAAACAGAACCCCCAATTAAATCAATGTTTAATTCTTTTAAATCCATAAAAAAAGCCTTGCGACAGCAAGGCTTTTTTAGTTTATGCCCTTACTTGGTAGGGGGAATGATCTTTACATCCTGAAAGGCCACGGCCCCACGTACCACAGAAACTATAAGGTCGTACATAGCGTCTATGATCTGCATCTTTAGTTCACTTTTGCTATAAATAATACTCACTTCCCGAGCAGGAGGTGGTTCGGTAAAATATCTCAGGTTATCTTTTTGCGAACCCATAACATCCATAGCGCTTAAATAGGGCAGGAGCGTCATACCCAACCCTTCATTAGATAACTTTATCAGGGTTTCAAAACTTCCACTTTCCAATTGAAACCTGTCTCCTCCATTGAGCTTGGACGACTTACACAAATTAATCACTCCATCCCTGAAACAATGTCCGTCTTCCAGCAATAGTATATCTTCTATGTCCAAATCGCTGCGTTCTATTTTCTTTTTTTGCGATAATCTGTGACTTGGTGGAATGTAACCCACAAAGGGTTCGAAGTACAATACCCGCTCCTTGATCTTCTCATGGTGTAATGGGGTAGCCGCGATCGCAGCATCCAGGTGGCCATCTGTGATCTTAGCAATGATCTCATCGGTCGTGAGTTCTTCTATCTTTAAATGAACCTTGGGATATTTATTGGTAAAATTCTTTAAGAACATAGGCAAAAGGGTTGGCATCACAGTCGGGATGATCCCCAGTTTAAATTCACCTCCTATAAATCCCTTTTCCTGATCTACTACATCCTGCATCCTGTCTGCTTCATTTACGATATTTCGCGCCTGTGTCACTATTTTATGGCCTACCGTTGTAAGCTCGATAGGTTTTTTACTACGATCAAAGATGAGGATATCGAGTTCTTCTTCCAGTTTCTGAATTTGCATACTCAAGGTTGGCTGAGTTACAAATGTCTTCTCTGCTGCCTTGGTGAAGTTCTTGTGCTCCGCCACCGCCAATACGTATTTCAGTTGTGTGATCGTCATATATAAAATTTATATAAAAATACAAAATAATATTCAAAAACTATACCTTCTGAAGATCCGAAACAAAAAAACCGCTGTAAAACAGCGGTTCTAAATTTTGTATTTACCGGTTTACATCACAATTTCCAGGTTAAGCGACTCTTTTGCAACCTCGAACTTAGCATCGTTCCATTGCGGTGGCCCCATACTCATTACATTGTTGGAGACTCCGTACATCTCTTTTGGCATCCCGTTTACTTCGAAATCCATTTGCTTGTTCCCGTTTTTATCGTGAAACAGTGTAATAGCATATGTGCCGGGCATTATATTTTTAAATGTCAAGGTGGCTTTGCCATCCACTACATTGGATTCCTGCCCCACTAGTGGTGCCGATTTTAAAAATGTTTCTTCATTGAAGAGACCGGCGATCACCGTTCCGTCTTCACTGGGTACAGGCACTGTTACAGTTATGGTCACACCTTCGTTGCTCGCTGTGTCTATTTTAAGTTGGTCTTGTGCTTTCAAAATAAAGCTGGTAAGGATCATCATTATGGTTAAAAGGATCGTTTTCATTTCAATAGATCTTTAAGTGATTATTATTTTACACTTCAAAAATGAAAACATTTATACAGTCTTTTCAAAAAGATATGCCCAGTTGTAGATTTTATGTCCCGAATTGTAGAAACGGGTTATAGGAGTCCGCGCGATTTGATCTCAAGATACTTATTGATAGTATTTACGGTAAGATCCTCCGGAGGTGTAAGTACGGTCTGAATACCTCGCTGTTGTAATTCGAGAACCATAAGTTTTTTGTCGAATTCGAATTGTCTGGCAATGGTTTGATCTACTATCTCTGGCACGGTGTGGGCGGGATCCTCTATAAGTTGTTTTAGTTCGGTGTTCTCAAAAAAGATCACCACAAGAACATGTTTCTTAGCCAAAGCCTGCAAGTAGGGAAGCTGCCTGTGAAGGGAAGAAATGTGCTCAAAATTAGTGTAGAGCAACAAAAGGCTTCGATGCGTGATATGCTGTTTAACAAATGCCTGAAGTTTACCATAACTGGCATCCAGGAATTTCGTATCTACATTGTAAAGGGATTCCAGAATAGTGTTAAGATGTGTTTTCTTGGCTTTAGCCGGCAGAAATTTCCCCAATTCGTTTGAAAAATCGAGCATACCAACCTTATCGCCTTTCTTCAATGCTATATTAGAAAATGCCAGGGAACTGTTAATGGCATAGTCCACCAGCTTTAATTCATTGAACGGCATTTTCATCACCCTGCTGGTGTCTATAATAGAGTAGACTGGTTGCATCTTCTCGTCCTGGTACTGATTTACCATGAGTTTGGCATTCTTAGCTGTTGCCTTCCAGTTCACGGTGCGAACATCATCGCCCACCACATAATCCTTTATTTGTTCGAATTCCATCGTATGGCCAATACGCCTTATCTTTTTCAGGCCGGCATAAGACAATCTGTGGTCTATGGCCATGAAATCGTATTTTTTCATCTGAATAAAAGACGGATACACTTTTACCATCTGTTCATTACTAAAAGTATATCTGCGACCTACCAGCGAAATAACCGAACTCACGAAGCAGTTCATATTACCGAAGATATACTCTCCGCGTTCTACCGGCCGGACATAATATTGTAGAGTCTTGCTATTCTTTCCTGCTATGGCAGTTTGTTGATTGAAATCCCGCTTCTGAAATTGAATAGGTAGCTCATCAATAAGGTTGACAGTAATAGCGAAGCGATACTTGTTCTTCAACCGGACATTCACCTCATTCTCATCGCTATTCGAGAATTTTTCTGGTAACAGCCTGTTGCCTTCCAGTCCTTTTCCGCTGTAAAGCATTGAGATTTCCATCAGCATTAATAAGATCAGACCTAATACGATAAGCCAGGTGATCCCATAAAGGGGTGTAACCCAATAGGAGATCAAGAAAAGTACCACGATCACACTAATCGCAATAAAAAAACGCTCACTTAAATATATAGATCTGATAAATTGTAACACTATCTCGGTATTTCGATGGATTGTGAGATCATGTCTATTACGGTTTCGGGCGCCATCCCTTCCATTTCCCTCTCAGGGGAAAGAATGATTCGGTGCCTCAATACGGGTGCCAATGCTTTTTTAACATCATCCGGAGTAACAAAATCTCTCCCGTTTATGGCCGCGAATGCCTTTGCCGCGTTCATAATAGCCAGTGAAGCACGAGGAGAACCACCCAGGTACAAATGAGGATGGTTCCTGGTCTTATCAACGATCTGAGCTATATAATTAAAGATCTTATCTTCTATGAGGATACTCTGTACCTGCTCCTGAAATTTCCTGAGATCTTCCGGACTTAAAACACCACTAATAAGTGTTTCCGGAGCCGTGAGTTTGCGGTTGTGATGCGATTTAAGTATGTCCACTTCATTATCCAGTGTTGGATATCCCACACGAATTTTAAACAGGAAACGGTCCAGCTGCGCTTCAGGCAGGGGATAGGTACCCTCTTGTTCCACGGGGTTTTGAGTGGCCAGGACCATAAATGGGTATTCCATATTGTATTTATAGCCGTCCATGGTTATTTGCCGTTCTTCCATAACCTCGAATAAAGCAGCCTGGGTCTTAGCCGGAGCACGGTTTATCTCGTCTATAAGAATAATATTCGAAAAGATCGGGCCTTTTTTAAATTCGAACTCAGATTCCTTCATATTAAGTACCGAAGTACCCAGCACATCGCTTGGCATGAGATCCGGTGTAAATTGTATCCTGCTGAAATCTGTTTTCAGAGTTTTTGCAAATAACTTGGCCGTGATCGTTTTGGCGATCCCGGGAACGCCCTCTATGAGTACGTGGCCATTGGCGAGCAAACTTACTATGAGTAATTCTATAAAATCATGCTGCCCAATAATTACCTTGTTGAGCTGCGATTTAATTTCGGCCACCGAATTCTTTAGATCGTCCAGCGGGATCCGACTGTCAAAATGTAGCTCGTCGTTATTTTGTTCAGGGTTTTCCATCTACTTTATGTTTAAATGATTCTATTTTATAATGTAATTCTTTTAGTTCCTGTTTACTAATAGAAGCCTTATTCCCGATCATCTCCATATAGGAAAATAATTCTTGGGTCTGCTCCACCGAATTCCCACTTCGTGCCGCCAATGTTGTATAAAATTTACTGTTTATACTATTAGTAGGTATACGATACTGAGATCGCACATAGTCCATAAACAACGCGACCTGTTTTCGGGCTACTTCCCTATATTCTTTTTTATCCAGATACATTCCGGCTATAGTGCGGGTGTATTCAAAGGTTTGGTTGCGTAAAGGTTTTACCACGGGAATACTTCTCTGTTTCCTTTTCCCCTCAAATATCACATATAGAACTGCACCTAGAAGCATGAAATAATAAGCCCATTTGAGGTATTTGTTGTTCAGGAGGATATATAATGGCGATAGATTTACCGGTTTTCCCGTTTTATAATGGGTGTCGTAATATAATGTCCGTCTGTTATTTATGTAAGCCAGAACATTTTCGGTATGTTCAGCATAGTCTTCCCAAAGTAAGAAATAGTTAGTGAAGATCTCCGGCTGAGCATGTAGATAGATCTCCCCGTTCCCCACCGGGGCTTTGATAAAATTGATCTTAGGATCTGTCATGACCAGGGTATCATTGTAGATCTGTGATACACCCAGGGCCACCTGGTTCAAGGTATCGATCTCTTCGAAATAACGTACACTGAAACTCCGCTCTACATGATAAGGTTGGTCTGCTTTTAAATTTTCATTACTCAGGTCGAGTAAAGGATGAGTTTCTAACTTTCCTGGAAGCCAGTCGTCACGCATTGCCAGATTAAGCGTATCGAGTAGATCTGCACTGTGATACCTGGCCGATATAAAAGCGGTATTTCCTCTAGACACCCAATCCAGTAGTTTATTAACCTCGCTACGGTCGAAAACTACTTGGTTGTTCACAAAGAAATAGGTGCCTTCGAAGTCCTCATCATCCAGTTTTTCGAACGGCGGCAAATCCACCCTCGAATAATTGTCATTGAGTTTTTCTTCCAGAAGTTTGTTTAGAACAAAAGTACCCAACGGGATCTTATCGGAGGTGGTATAGCTGGGAAACCAATTCACAGGTTCCGGCTTTGTAGCCTCCAAATATACCAGGGCTGCCACCATGAGCACCAATGAGAAAAACGCTATTTTCTGGAATCTACTCATGGCCTTCAGGAATTTGTTGCACGAGTGTGTTGAACGATTTCTGAGCTTTGCTGAATTCTGATTCGGTTACCGTGAAACTACCGTACCATATATAATCGTATAGGGTAGTTACCTTGCTGAATTGTCCGCTAATCTCTTCCGAAGAGATCTCATTCACATACTCACTGTTCGTCTTATCGAACTCGTATGCGATGATCTCTGCATGGGTGAGCTTCTTCAGCACTAACAAGTAATAATACCGAACGGCAAGTCGGTAATTCTTGTCCTCCAGCGCTTTTTGAATGAGCTCCTGTATATTCCTTGATTTAATGATCTCTTCCTCTTCAGAGAAAAACACTTCGGGTTTCTCTTTAGATTTTAAGAATCTCGCGCCGGGATTCAATTTATAGAATAACCAGATCACGAAAATAACGATCCCTGTAATGATAAGGTAAGGAAGTAATTTTATTAAGAAAGCCAGAAAGCCGGTAGCCTCTACATCGCCCAGGATCCATCGCCAGAAACTGTTCCAAAGTGATCCCAGCCAAGACATGAATCGTTCGAAAATAGTTTCAGATTCTTCGAGTTCGATATAATTAAAATCATCGTCATTTTTAAAGTCTTCGATGGTATTCTCATTCAGATCAAGAGGCTCCACATCGGTGTTGGTATCATACACCACAACCGGGTCTATGGAGGTACTCAGGCTGTCCTGGGCGATCCCTTCAGAAAAAAAAAGACAGATTAAAATGATCAATGAAAATATTCGCATGCTATTCTTCCCGTTTTCCCAGGGATTCGATGGTCTCCATGGTTCCGCTGAAATTTTTTCTTTCGTTTAAATTGAAATAAATAAAAGCCGAGGTTATCACCATAATGGTCTGTAACAAATATTGCGCGATGATCCCTATAGAACTGAGTACCGTATACACCCAGTCGAACATATCGGAAGGGTTTGAAGACATGGTTTCGGCCATTGTAAATCCTTTAATAAAGAAGTAGATATACTGAGGTATCTGAAATATAACAAGGATGATGTAATAGATGATCCCGATCACGAGAATGGTCGCAAAGGTCGTCCACCATTCTCCTTTTATGAGGGTAAAGCTATAACTGATACTATCTGAAATACTCTTTTTTTCGAACACCAGTATCATATAGGTGCTAATCACCACCACGCCCAGG
>CAJQNO010000160.1 GCA_905479745.1 uncultured Flavobacteriaceae bacterium
TCCTTCTTTCTGTAATTTCTGAAGGTAAGGAACAGCGATCTGCATCAACTGTACCACAATGGAAGCGGAGATATACGGCATAATACCCAGAGCAAATACAGACGCATTTGCAAAGGCACCACCGGTAAACGCATTCAGTAATCCTCCAATTCCACCGGCATCGAACTTCCCTGCGAATTCTGCAAGTTTAGAAGCATCAATTCCGGGTAACGTCACTTGTGCACCAAAACGGTATACCAATAATAGTCCGAGTGTCACTACGATTCTATTTCGTAATTCCTCGATCTTAAAAACATTCTTTATGGTTTCTATAAACTTCATTGGTGCGTTTTAATTACAATGTTACTACTTCACCACCAGCAGCTTCAATAGCTTCCTTCGCTGAGGCAGTAAACTTGTGAGCAGATACTTTTAATTTGGCCTTCAATTCTCCTCTTCCAAGGATCTTCACCATATCGTTCTTTCCAGCCAGACGCAGACTTACAAGGGTATCGAAGTCTACTGTATCTTTTATTTTCTTGTCATCCACTAGTTTCTGTAGGGTATCAACATTGATTCCCTGATACTCTTTGCGGTTGATGTTCGTAAATCCGAATTTAGGAACACGACGCTGTAATGGCATCTGTCCTCCTTCGAAACCTAATTTCTTGGAATATCCGGAACGTGACTTCGCACCTTTGTGCCCACGACCTGAAGTACCGGCTTTACCCGATCCCTGGCCTCGCCCTAAACGCTTTCCCTGTCTGCTGACAGAACCATCTGCTGGTTTTAAGTTACTTAAATCCATTGTATATCTCTTAAGCGGTTTCTACTGAAACCAAATGTTTTACTTTAGTTACCATACCAAGAATATTTGGCGTGTCTTCGTGCTCTACCGTCTGACCTATTTTTTTCAGGCCTAACGCTTCCAGCGTACGTTTTTGGTTTTTAGTACGGTTAATTGCACTTTTCACCTTTGTTACTTTAATCTTTGCCATTTTCCTGTTTTTTATCCTTTATATAATTTCTCCAGGGAGATTCCTCTTTGCTTGGCAACGATCTGTGCACTTCTTAATTGAAGTAGCGCATCGAAAGTAGCCTTCACCACATTATGTGGATTTGAAGATCCCTGAGATTTAGAAAGTACGTCGTGTACACCTACTGCTTCCAGTACGGCACGAACAGCACCTCCGGCAATAACTCCGGTACCAGGCGCAGCCGGTAACAAGGTTACTCGTGCTCCACCGTATTTCCCTTTTTGCTCATGAGGAAGCGTTGCTTTATTCAATGGAATACGAACCAGGTTCTTTTTAGCGTCCTCGATCGCTTTAGCGATTGCACTGGCCACATCCTTGGACTTTCCCAATCCGTGTCCAACAACACCATTCTCATCTCCTACAACTACAATAGCTGAAAATCCAAAGGCTCTACCCCCTTTTGTTACTTTCGTAACACGTTGTACGCCTACCAAACGATCTTTTAATTCAAGTCCGCCCGGTTTTACTAATTCTACGTTTTTATAGTCCTGATACATAGTTCTTAAAATTTAAGACCGCCTTCGCGAGCCCCTTCAGCTAATGATTTTACTCTTCCGTGGTAAAGGTATCCGCCTCGGTCGAAAGACACGGCTTCTACACCGGCCTTCTGAGCTTTTTCAGCAAGAGCCTTACCAACCAATTTCGCAGCTTCGGTCTTATTAACCTTAGATGCGTTAATATCTTTATCTCTTGAAGATGCAGCAGTGATCGTAGTACCTGATACATCGTCAATAAGTTGAGCATAGATCTCCTTGTTGCTTCTGAATACTGCCAAACGAGGACGTTGAGCAGTTCCGGAAACCGTCTTTCTGATTCTGAATCGAATTCGATCCCTTCTATCGTTCTTTGATAATGCCATAACGTTATTTCTTATGCAGATTTACCTGCTTTTCTTCTTATTTGTTCACCAACAAACTTGATCCCTTTTCCTTTGTAAGGTTCTGGTTTACGGAATCCGCGGATCTTTGCCGCTACCTGCCCAACCAGTTGCTTGTCGTGAGATGTTAATTTTACTATTGGATTCTTACCTTTCTCAGTAACAGTTTCCACTTTTACTTCAGGTGCAATATCCAATATAATATTGTGTGAGAATCCAATTGCCAGATCTAATTTCTGACCTTGATTAGAAGCTCGATATCCAACTCCTACTAATTCCAACTCCTTGGTCCAGCCGGTTGACACCCCATTGATCATGTTGTTGATCAATGATCTGTACAATCCGTGCTTCGCCCTGTGATCTTTTGCATCGGAAGGACGTGCCACATGTACGTTTCCTTCTTCTACTTTTACGCTAACTCCTTCAAATTCCTGAGTTAACTCGCCTAATTTCCCTTTTACAGTTACCGTATTGTCTTTAACTTCTACAGTTACTCCTTCAGGAATCGCTACCGGGTTATTACCTATTCTTGACATTTCTTTGCTGTCTTTATTTTAGTATACGTAACACAGTAATTCGCCACCAACGTTCTGGGCTTCAGCTTGCTTACCTGTCATTACTCCTGCTGAAGTAGACACGATGGCAATTCCTAAGCCATTCAAAACTCTTGGGATATCCGAAGAACTTGCATATTTACGTAAACCGGGTTTACTAATTCTTTGCATTTTCTTGATCACAGGATCTTTTGTAAGCTTGTCGTATTTCAAAGCGATCTTAATAGTTCCCTGAGGCCCTTTTTCGTCTTCGAATTTGTAGCTTAAAATATAACCCTGATCGAACAAGATTTTTGTGATCTCTTTCTTAAGATTGGAAGCGGGCACCTCTACTACGCGGTGTCCAGCTTTCACTGCATTTCTAACTCTGGTTAGATAATCTGCGATTGGATCTGTTGTCATTTATATTTGGTTACGGTAGTGGTTTTCGTCTGCCTTTTGCAAACAAACCTTCCACCAGTTAATAATTTTTACCAGCTTGCTTTTCTAACACCCGGGATCAATCCTTTATTTGCCATTTCACGGAACATTACACGTGAAATTCCGAATTGTCTCATATACCCTTTAGGTCTACCGGTTAATTTACATCTGTTGTGTAAACGAACAGGTGAAGAGTTTTTAGGTAATTTCTGAAGTGCTTCCCAGTCACCGGCTTCTTTTAAGGCCTTGCGCTTTTCGGCATACTTCGCTACCATTCTTGCTCTTTTTACCTCGCGGGCTTTCATTGATTCTTTAGCCATCTCTTAATTCTTTTTAAAAGGTAATCCCAGTTCAGTTAGTAATGATTTTGCTTCCTTATCGGTTTTGGCCGAAGTAACAAAAGTGATGTTCATCCCTTCTATCTTCTTAACCTTGTCGATATCGATCTCCTGGAAAATGATCTGTTCGGTAATACCCAATGAGTAATTACCTCTTCCATCAAAACCAGTGGCTTTAATTCCGTTGAAATCACGAATTCGAGGAATAGCCGTTGTAATGAGCCTGTCTAAGAACTCATACATACGCTCACCGCGAAGGGTCACTTTAGTCCCGATCGGCATTCCTTTACGAAGTTTAAAGTTTGCAACATCCTTCTTGGACATAGTTGCAACAGCTTTTTGCCCCGTGATCATCGTCAATTCCTCTATAGAATTATCGATAAGTTTTTTATCTGCTACGGCAGCACCAACACCTTGAGACACAACAATGCGCTCTAATTTTGGTACCTGCATAACATTCTTATAACCGAACTCATCGGTAAGAGCATTAATTACTCTGCTCTTGTATTCTTCTTTAAGTCTTGGTGAATATCCCATAACTATAATACTTGATTCGATTTTTTAGAAAATCGTACTTTTTTACCATCTTCCATTCTATACCCAACACGTGTAGCTTCTCCAGATTTAGGATCTATCAATGCCAGGTTAGAAATATGAATTGGAGCTTCTTTTTCGGTAATTCCACCCTGAGGGTTTGCAGCACTAGGCTTCTCATGTTTCTTTACCGTGTTCACTCCTTCTACTATTGCTTTGTTCTTATCACGAAATACTTTCAATACACGTCCTTCAGAACCTTTGTGTTCTCCGGTGGTAACTACAACTGTATCTCCTGATTTTATCTTAAGCTTTCCCATCTTAATTTCGTATTAAAGCACCTCTGGTGCCAATGATACTATTTTCATAAATTGCTTATCACGAAGCTCTCTGGCAACAGGACCGAATACACGGGTACCTCTCATTTCCCCTTGAGGGTTTAGAAGTACACAAGCGTTATCGTCGAAACGGATGTATGATCCATCCGGCCTTCTAACTTCTTTCACGGTACGTACCACTACTGCCGTAGAAACGGCACCTTTTTTAATCTGTCCGTTGGGAGTAGCATCTTTTACAGTTACTACGATCTTGTCCCCAATAGAAGCATATCTTTTCTTGGTTCCGCCTAACACCCGGATACAAAGTACTTCCTTTGCTCCTGTGTTATCTGCTACTTTTAGTCTTGATTCTTGCTGTATCATGATTACTTCGCTCTTTCAATGATTTCTACTAAACGCCAGCATTTGGTCTTACTTAAAGGTCTTGTTTCCATGATCTTTACAGTATCTCCCTCATTACAGTCGTTCTTTTCGTCGTGTGCTACGTATTTCTTCGTTTTCAAAACGAATTTTCCATACATAGGGTGCTTTACTTTTTTCACCTCGGCAACAACAATGGACTTCTCCATTTTGTTACTGGTTACTACACCTATACGTTCTTTTCTTAAGTTTCTATTTTCCATCTTTCAGCTTCGTACCGTTATTGTTCGTCTCTTTTTGTTAGTTCTGTCGCAATTCGTGCAATCGTTTTACGATGTGCTCTTAACTGAATTGGATTCTCCAACGGTGAAATGGTGTGTGCCATCTTCAGGTCTGAATAAGCCTGTCTTGTTTCAGCAAGTTTTTCTTGCAGCTCTGCCGATGATGCCTGATTTATTTCTGATTGTTTCATCTTTCAAAAAATTATCCTTGATAGTCTCGTGATACAATAAATTTTGTCTTCACCGGTAACTTCTGAGCCGCAAGGCGAAGCGCCTCTTTTGCGGTATCTAAAGACACACCGGATACTTCAAACAAAATCCTTCCAGGTTTCACTACAGCAGCCCAGTATTCTACAGCACCTTTACCTTTACCCATACGAACCTCAAGAGGTTTCTTGGTGATAGGCTTATCCGGAAATATCATGATCCAGATAGAACCTTCCCTTTTCATATAACGGGTAGCGGCAATACGTGCAGCTTCAATTTGACGCGCAGTAAGGAAATTAGAATCTAAAGACTTTATACCAAAGGTTCCGTAAGAGAGTTGAGTGCCACGTCCGGCATTCCCCTTCATGCGGCCTTTCTGCATTTTACGGTATTTTGTTCTCTTGGGTTGTAACATTTTCTTCTGTTTAAAAAATTACTTTCTACGACGTGACTTATTACCACCTCGCCCGGTTCCACCTTTTCCACCTTTTTTGGCCAGGCCAACAAGAGGAGAAAGTTCTCTTTTTCCATATACTTCACCTTTCATGATCCATACCTTAACTCCCAGTCTACCATAAGTAGTGTGAGCTTCAACTAAAGCATAGTCTATGTCGGCTCTAAATGTAGATAAAGGGATACGTCCATCCTTATACGATTCGGAACGCGCCATTTCAGCTCCGTTCAGTCGTCCTGAGATCATGATCTTGATTCCCTCTGCGTTCATACGCATAGCTGCTGCGATAGCCATTTTGATTGCTCGACGGTATGAGATACGATTCTCAATCTGTCTTGCGATACTGGCAGCAACAAGGTGCGCATCAAGCTCTGGTCTCTTGATCTCATGAATGTTGATCTGTACCTCTTTACCTGTAATTTTCTTAAGCTCTTCTTTTAACTTGTCTACCTCCTGGCCACCTTTACCAATAATGATACCTGGGCGGGCCGTGGTGATAGTAACGGTTACAAGTTTAAGCGTACGCTCAATAATTACTCTGGACACACTGGCTTTACTTAAACGAGCGTGAACATATTTTCTAATCTTGTCGTCTTCGGCAAGTTTATCACCGTAGTCGTTGCCTCCGTACCAGTTGGATTCCCATCCTCTGATGATACCTAAGCGATTCCCGATTGGATTTGTCTTCTGTCCCATTTAATTAGCTTTGTGTGTTATCGTTAGCTCCTAAAACCAGTGTTACGTGGTTAGAACGTTTTCTAATTCTGTGTGCACGACCCTGTGGAGCCGGACGTAGTCTTTTCAACATAGTCCCGCCATCAACACGGATCTCCTTTATAAAAAGGTCTGCATCCTCGATCGAAGCATCTTCATTCTTAGCCTGCCAGTTTGCGATGGCAGATAACAATAGTTTCTCTAATCTTCGAGAAGCTTCTTTAGGGCTAAACCTTAATATATTAAGTGCTTTATCTACTTTTTCACCACGTACAAGGTCTGCAACTAATCGCATCTTTCTTGGCGAAGTAGGGCAATTGTTCAACTTGGCGAAGTACTGTGTCTTCTTTGCCTCCTTGATAGCTTCTGCTCTTTCTCTTTTACGAACTCCCATGGCTTATTATTTTTTTCCTTTGTTTTTAGCACCGGCATGACCACGGAATGATCTAGTTGGTGAAAATTCTCCTAATTTATGTCCTACCATATTCTCAGTTACATACACAGGAACAAATTGTCTTCCGTTGTGAACTGCAATGGTCTGTCCAACAAAGTCTGGAGTGATCATAGAAGCTCTTGACCAGGTCTTGATCACAGTTTTCTTGTTCGACTCAACATTTTGCTGAACTTTTTGCTCTAATTTATAGTGAACGTAAGGTCCCTTTTTTAATGATCTTGCCATAGCTTATTTCTTTCTACGTTCGATAATGTATTTGTTACTCGCTTTAGATTTTGAACGAGTCCTGAATCCTTTTGCAGGAATACCATTTCTCGATCTTGGGTGTCCTCCTGAAGATTTACCTTCACCACCACCCATTGGGTGATCAACCGGGTTCATAACCACTGGTCTTGTTCTTGGTCTTCTTCCTAACCACCTTGATCTACCTGCTTTACCAGATACTAACAACTGGTGGTCACTGTTAGACACAGCACCAATAGTAGCCTTGCATGTTGCAAGAACCATACGGGTCTCACCTGATGGTAATTTAACGGTAGCATACTTTCCGTCTCGAGCCATCAATTGAGCGAAAGCCCCTGCACTACGCGCCATAACAGCACCTTGTCCGGGGTGTAATTCGATACAGG
>CAJQNO010000161.1 GCA_905479745.1 uncultured Flavobacteriaceae bacterium
TAGAGATTACTAACACGTAGTGCGCCTCTTTTTTGGCCGGGGAAGCCTTTTCTTTCAGTTCACCATCGGCCACAGCTTGCCAGATAAGATCATCTGCAGTGGCATCGACAAAATCCATCGTAAGTCGCTGGTTCACCACTCGTCCGCCAATGGGAATTCCACCGCTCACTCCTACCCCTACGTTACCACCGCCTCCTCCAACACCTATTCCAATGGTGTTTCGCGAATTCGACAAAAACTCAGATGCAAAGAAGTTAATATAGAACTGTGGCGACTCTGAACGCACAAAACCACGCTGCTGTAGCAGGCTGTCCGTGATCTTTATAATGCGCTTATCGTCCAGTTCGTTCAGGCCGGATTCTATATCGGGATAGAAGTTATACGTCTTGTATTGGTTAAAATCTGTGGAATCGTCATAATCTACCGCTACCGTAGCTCCACAGCTAAGTACCATTACAGACAGAACTAGTGTAAGAAAAATTTTCATAAGCATATTTTAGATAAATATACTTAAAAAAGGAGGTTGCGGTTTTCGGTTTTGTTATTCTTTAACGAATTTCTTACATATCATACCGTGATCGGTTTCTATACTAATAAAGTAGATTCCATTGGAGAGGTTTGAAACTTCGATTATTATTTCCGAAGTATTTATTAACTTCTCTCCTAATGATGAAAAGATTATAACATTTTTATACTGACGTTCTTCGGGAAGAGTAATGGTAAGAGTTTCTGAAACTGGATTAGGAAAAATCTTTACCTCATATAGGCTTTTTTGATCATTAATATTTAACACGCAGGCCTGCTCTATTTCAGAAATCGAATTACAACCACTTGCATTATTGGTTAGGGTAAATGGTACGCCGGCATCAAGTGCAGCACACGTAAACTGAGTAGCACATGCACTTAAGTTTGTATTGTTTTCAAACTGGCAGAATGACACACTGTTTGGATTTAAATTATTTAACGCACTTATATCTGTTAATAGTGGGTTTTCACCCAACCAGACCCAAAGTGCTGGATTATTTCCGGTGTTTTGAAGTCCTTGCAGTCCATCCAGGCTCAATAAGTTATCATTGAGTCTAATTGTAAATTGATTTATTACATTGTTGATCCCTTCTAATCCAACCAAATCCTGAAGTGTATCATTTTCATAAATATCTACAGTTTCAGCCGTACCTGTCATATTTGAAAAGCCCATGAGGTTTGGTAATTGAGTATTCCCAACAACTCGAAAGTTTTTTGGTAGAAACGTGATGGAATTTAACGCATCGAGATTGGTTAAAACAGCATTGTTTGTTAAATTTAAAAACGAAGATGCAATACCATTATCCATCATCTCAATCCCATTCAATCCATTGAGTGTTATAAGGCTGTCATTGTCACTAATAGTTAATCCATTAAACGATCCAAGATTTCCAGATAATGCTGTTAAATCTGTTAAATTATCATTATTTCTAATTAACAAAAATATACCCGTGATAGCTGTATTTTCCAGACCTGACAGAGTTGCCAAACCCGGCATGTTTTCTAACCAAAAAGATGAAATCAAAGTTATTCCGGCAAGTTCGTTTAAACTGGATATACCGGGTAGATCTTTAAGAAGTAAACCTGTCGCATCGGGACGATTTAGCTCCCCTGTTAGATTACCTAAGGAAGTAAGATTTAAATTACCTGAAATGTATAATCCTGAATTGCTGCCAAAAAAATTAAATGTACCTAAACTTCCAAGAGTGGTAATACTAGTGTCAAATATTTTCAACTCACCATTCATCGCATTCACTTGCGACAGTCCAGACAAATTTGTTATACCGCTACCATTTATTTGTATATCGACATTAAGTTCTGTACAACCAGGATAAATAGATGCGAAGCTATCGATTTCAGATTGTGTATTAAATACAAGGTTTCCTGTTGGACATTGCCCAAAATTCAGTTGGGAAATAAGGAATAATATTGAAAGAATGTAATATTTATACATCAAAGTATTTTTAGAATAATCGTATTTAGGATATGGTATCCAATCTAACACTTTCCGCTCAAATTTTTTCGTCTGTATTCAACATCTCCCACAATTTGTCCTTCAACTCTTTCAGGCCTTGTTGAGCCACAGAAGAGATAAACAAATAAGGAATACCTTTAAATTCCCTATCGAGCTCTTCTTTCATTTCCATCCTCAGCTCGTCATCCAGCATATCGCTTTTTGAAATTGCCACCAGGCGCTCTTTATCCAGTAATTCGGGGTTGTAGCGTTTTAATTCATCCACCAGGATATCGTACTGTTTTCTAATGTTGTCTGCATCGGCAGGAATTAGGAATAAAAGTGTGGAATTACGTTCTATATGTCTTAGGAAGTAATGTCCAAGGCCTTTACCTTCGGCAGCTCCTTCTATAATTCCCGGGATATCGGCCATGACAAAGGTCTGGTAATCGCGATACTCTACAATACCCAGGTTGGGTTTGAGCGTGGTAAACTCGTAATTAGCGATCTTGGGCTTTGCTGCTGTAAGTACCGACAACAACGTTGATTTACCCGCATTAGGGAATCCTACCAGGCCTACATCTGCAAGAACCTTCATCTCCAGGGTGAAATTTCCTTCTTCTCCTTCCAGTCCGGGTTGTGCGTAACGCGGAGTCTGGCGAGTAGCACTTTTAAAATGTGCATTCCCTTTACCCCCTTTACCACCTCTGGCAATGATTAGTTCATCTCCGTGTTCCATTAGTTCCTGAAGCAATTCACCGGTATCTGTGTTCTTCACTGCGGTTCCCAGAGGGACTTCTATATAAACATCTTCCCCATCTGCCCCGGTACTGGTTTGCTTCCCGCCGGCCATTCCATGTCCGGCCTTGTAATGTCGTTTAAATTTAAGGTGATACAAGGTCCACATATTCTTGTTTGCCTTCAGGATCACATGGCCTCCTCGCCCGCCATCACCTCCGTCCGGACCACCCTTGGGGATATATTTCTCCCGTCTAAGGTGTGCACTCCCCTTGCCTCCTTTCCCGGAAGTAACATGAATTTTTACATAATCTACAAAGTTGCCTTCAGTCATCTGCTGGGTACCTTAGTTGTGAAGCGTTAATAAGAGAGAGTTCCGGAAAAACAGTGTAAAGACCCGAATCTCTTAAATTGTATCAATAACCGCGCTTAAACGATCTGTGATCTCTTCTATGGAACCTACACCATCCACTCCATAGTATTTGTCCTGAGCCTGATAAAACTTTTTCAGGATATCAGTTTTTCTATAGTATTCGGCTATTCGCTCACGTATTACTTCTTCGTTGGCGTCGTCTGCACGTCCACTGGATTTTCCTCTTTCCAGCAATCTGCCCACAAGGACCTCATCATCTACTTCCAATGCGACCATAGCATTGATCTGGCTATTTTTCTCCTCCATAAGTTTGGCCAGTGCAGTTGCCTGAGCTTCGGTACGAGGAAAACCATCGAAAATAAAACCGTTGGCACCTGCATTCTTTTCCACTTCGGCGTTCAGCATGTTGATGGTCACCTCATCGGGTACAAGATGTCCCTTATCCATATAACTTTTTGCCAACATTCCGAGTTCTGTTTCATTTTTTATATTAAATCTGAAGACATCACCGGTGGAGATATGTACTAATTGATATTTCTCTTTTAAAACTTCTGCCTGGGTTCCTTTTCCGGCACCGGGCGGGCCGAACAATACGATGTTTTTCATTCGTTTTTTTTTCTTTCTGAATAATGATCTAAAAATTCGCCACATAACGAAGGAGCAAAGATAACAATTGCAAAGAAGATTGTACCTTTGCGGCATGGCTAATTATTTTTCTTCTGAATTTACTCTCGGAATTTTAGGCGGCGGCCAGCTAGGAAAAATGCTGCTTTACGAAACCCGCAAATACGATATTAAAACCAAAGTTCTGGACCCCAACGCGGAAGCTCCTTGCCGTATAGCCTGCAATAAATTTGTACAGGGTGATCTTATGGATTTCGATACCGTCTATTCCTTCGCAAAGGATGTGGATCTGCTCACTTTCGAAATTGAAGGCGTTAATATAGAAGCATTGGAGAAATTGGAAAACGAAGGTTTACAAGTGTATCCGTCGTCCAAGACCCTGAGGCATATTCAGCATAAAGGAAAACAGAAAGAATTTTATACAAGTCATGAAATTCCTACGTCCCCTTTCCGACTATTCGAAAATCTTGAATCGCTTTCAACGGCCGTGGAAAATAATGAAGTTGCGTTTCCTTTTGTATGGAAAAGTTGTACGGGAGGTTACGACGGGAAAGGAGTTAGTATTATAAGGAACCGTAACGACCTCAACGATCTGTTAGACGGTGAATGCATTGCAGAAGATCTTATTCCGTTCAAGAACGAGTTAGCGGTTATAGTGGGGCGAAATCCGAAGGGTGAAGTAAGCACTTACCCGGTGGTAGAAATGGAATTTCACCCGGAAGCGAACCAGGTGGAATATGTTATTTGCCCTGCACGTATTGAACCTGATATAGCCACCAAAGCAAGGGCGGTGGCCGAGCAAGTATCCCGAGCTTTTGGCCATGTAGGGTTATTGGCGGTGGAAATGTTTCAGACAGAGGAAGGCGATATCCTGGTAAATGAAGTAGCCCCTAGGCCTCATAACAGCGGACATTACAGTATAGAAGCGAGTTACACCAATCAATTTGAACAACACCTGAGAGCCATTTTAGATTTACCCTTGGGAAAGACCGATAGTAAAGTTGGTGGTATTATGGTAAATTTGGTAGGTGCCGAAGGTCATACCGGCGATGTGGTGTACGAGAATATTGAGCACATCATGGCTATGGAAGGGGTTACACCTCATATTTATGGAAAGCGACAAACCCGACCGTTTCGCAAAATGGGGCATGTTACCATTGTTAATGAATCTCTTTCGGAGGCAAGAAAGATTGCCGAAAAAGTGAAAAATTCGATAAAAGTTATTAGTAAATAAATCGATATGAGTAAAGTAGGAGTAATAATGGGAAGCACCAGCGACCTGCCGGTCATGCAGGAAGCTATAGACATTTTAAAAGGCTTTGATATCGAAGTTGAAGTAGATATTGTTTCCGCCCATCGCACCCCCGATAAGCTGTTCGACTACGGGAAACACGCCCATGAACGAGGTTTTTCGGTGATCATTGCAGGTGCGGGAGGTGCAGCACACTTGCCAGGGATGATCGCATCCCTGTCTCCACTGCCGGTTATTGGAGTTCCGGTAAAGTCGAGCAATTCTATCGATGGCTGGGATTCTGTACTTTCTATCCTTCAGATGCCCGGAGGAGTCCCGGTGGCCACAGTTGCACTCAATGGCGCCAAAAACGCCGGAATACTGGCAGCCCAGATATTGGGATCGGCAGATAAATGTGTGCTGGATAAAATTGTTGCGTACAAGGAAGGCCTAAAACTAAAGGTTGAAGAAGGTGCCAAGAAATTGAAGTAAAAACACACAGACGTTTGTCAATTATTGACTGAAATTAAAAATCTGAATGAATCCACTCTTACAAAAATTTGAAACTTCTCCTTTCTCCAAAATTAAAAACGAAGATTTTCTTCCTGCCTTTCAAAAGCTTATTGAGGAAACCAACAAGGAAATAGAAAAGATCGCCGTTCAATCAGCGCCTCCCACGTTTGAGAATACCGTAGAGACACTGGAACGAACAGGAGAGCAATTAAATCTTGTAAGCAGTATATTTTTTAATCTGAATAGCGCCGAAACCAACGACCAGATTCAACAGCTCGCCCAGGAAGTATCTCCATTGTTGACAAATTTTAAGAATGACCTGCTTCTCAACAAACCCTTGTTTAACAGAGTGAAAGCAGTTTATGATAAAATAGATGATCTATCACTCGATCCTGAACAGCGAATGTTGCTCGAGACGCAGTACAAAGGTTTTGCCAGAAACGGGGCCAATCTTTCAGAGGATGATAAAACCAAATTAAGGAAGATCGACGCCGATCTCGCGAAACTTACGCTCACCTTTGGTGAAAATGTATTGGCCGAGACCAATGTCTACGAATTACACATCACAGAGGAAGATGATCTCAAGGGGCTACCGGAAGGAGCCAAAGAGGCAGCTGCCCAGACAGCCAAAGAAAGGAACAAGGAAGGATGGGTAATTACCCTGGACTACCCAAGCTATATTCCGTTCATGAAATATGCCGAAAACAGGGAACTTCGTAAAAAGTTATCGCTCGCTTTTGGAGCCAGGGCATTTCAGAAGAATAAATACAATAATGAAGAAAATGTGCTCCAGATCGTCAATTTAAGACATCAACGAGCTAAACTGTTAGGGTATCGATCTCATGCGCATTTTGTACTGGAAGAGCGAATGGCTGAAACCCCCGAAAAGGTAATCACCTTCCTGAACGAGTTACTGGAAAAAGCGAAACCAGCGGCTCAAAAGGAATTCGACGAACTTGAAAATTTTGCCAGGGAAATCGATCGTATCGATCGCCTTGAAAAATGGGACAGTGCCTATTACGGTGAGAAATTAAGGCAAAAGTTATTCGATCTGGACGATGAAAAACTTAAACCCTTTTTCGAACTGGATAGCGTAATCGCCGGAGTGTTTTCGGTGGCAACGAAACTCTATGGGCTTCTTTTCAAAGAAACAAAGGAAGTGGATGTATATCACGAAGATGTGAAGACTTACAGAGTGACCGACCAGGACGGTGAATTTGTTGCCTTGTTCTACGCCGATTTCCATCCGCGACCCGGGAAGCGTAACGGAGCATGGATGACCTCCTACCGGCCGCAGCAAATAAAGGATGGTAAAAATGAACGTCCTCATATATCGATTGTATGTAATTTTACCAAACCCACGGCAAGTAAACCCTCATTACTTACCTTTAATGAAGTAACAACACTCTTTCACGAATTTGGTCATGCCCTGCATGGTATGTTGGCCAATACAACTTATCCTGGCCTATCGGGAACAAATGTGTACTGGGACTTCGTAGAACTACCCAGCCAGATTCTCGAGAACTGGTGTTACGAAAAAGAAACCTTAGAATTATTCGCCACCCATTATAAGACGGGGGAATTAATTCCTATGGAGTACGTCAAAAAGATCAAAGAGTCTTCTACCTTTCTGGAAGGAATGCAGACATTGCGCCAGATTAGTTTTGGTTTACTGGATATGGCCTGGCACGGTGCGGATCCATCTGGAATTAAAGACGTAAAGGCGTTCGAAAGTAAAGCCTTTGAAGCTACCAGACTTTTTCCTGAAACAGTCGAAACCTGTATGAGCACCTCCTTTTCACATATCTTTCAAGGAGGGTATTCGGCAGGATACTACAGTTATAAGTGGGCTGAAGTCCTGGATGCCGATGCTTTCGAATATTTTGAACAAGAAGGAATTTTTAATAAAAATATTGCTTCAAAGTTTAAAGACAGCGTGTTATCAAAGGGAGGAACCATGGAACCCATGAAATTGTATATCAAATTTAGAGGTAAAAAACCTAACCCTGAGGCTTTATTAAGAAGGGCCGGTCTACTAAAAAAGGACTAATTTCCATAAATGTTTGTTACATTTGAATTAATCTTCACGGAACTGCTATGGGTTTAGATCTATTACATCCTGAAAAGTGGGTTGACAAATATTCAGATTATCTGTACAACTATACTATTGTTCGTGTGAACGATCACGAAATCGCGCAGGATCTTATTTCCGAAACATTCTTAGCAGGTCTCAAATCTAAGGATAACTTCAAAGGTGATGCCTCTGAACGAACCTGGCTCATATCAATTTTAAAACGGAAGATCATCGATCATTACAGGAGGATTAATTCCAACAAAGGAAAAGCGGAAATACGAGTAAATTACAGTGGTGAGGATTCTGAAGGTGACTGGTTGGAGGAACGTGTAAAAGATCCTTTCGACAAAACTGCGGAGGATAGTCTGGAAAATGAAGAATTAGGACTTGCCATTTTAAATTGTTTAGGTAAATTAGACGACCGTCAGGCACAGATATTCAAGAGAAAAACTATTGAAAATTTTGACACGGAAGCCATTTGTAATGAATTTGATATAACGCCGTCTAACCTTTGGGTTATCATCCACAGGGTAAGACGATCACTGGCGATGTGCCTGCAGAATAATTGGTTTTAAATGAACATTGGTATACTATTTAAATGTAGCGAGGCGGCGCATGTATGCGATAAATCCCAATACCACGAGTCGAGTGTCTTCGAGCGTGTGCTAATGAAATTGCATCAAATGATGTGTCGGGTGTGCAGAGAGCATTCGTCTGAGAATACAAAACTCACCAAGGTCATAGAAAAGGCTGATCTTAAAACAATGCCCGAGGATAAGAAAGAAGATATTCGCAAGATTATTCAGCAAGAGATTTCGAAGTAATACTTCAGCAAATAAAATATCCCAAGCCAAGCTATAGGAATACTTTCCACAACAAACGAGGCGTAATATTTTTTCTGGTCCTCGTTAGCTCCCCATAATCCCAACGCACACAGAAAGCAGGCCATCGCGAAAGCGCTGGAATGGGCACAGCTAAAATCGTCCTTGAACAAATCTAGAGAAAATCCCAAATACATAACCAGTACGCCAACCCACTTAGAAGTTGTCACCCCTAATTTCTGAGGCAAGGTCCCCAGCGCTGTTTCATCAAAACGAAGGTCCCTTATCTCAAACGGAATGGTTAATACAATTACAATTAGAAATCGCTGAACGAAGGATAGCCAGACGTCTGTAGTGATTTCGTCGACAATAGCCAGCCAAGGTGAGAGTACAGTTATTCCGGCCCATACAAGTGCAACCGCAAAGATCTTGAGACCGGATAGCATTCTTAAGGTTTTCTTTCCAAGTAACGGTATGGCATACAAAAAAGTGACTACACCTAAAGATCCCATGAGCCAGTAGAGGTTGGGCGGTAACAGGATAGCATAATATACCAGCATCCCAAAGCATAAGAACGAAAACACCTGTATCGCACGGAGTTTTTCGGTGAGGCTTCGGTGATGAAACCTGGCAATTCCTGCATATTTCACGAAATTGTATGCGGTTATGGTTCCAAAAAAGACGAAACCTACCAGTTCGGAGGTAAGTTCGATATCATATTCGAAAACCGTTAGATAAAGCAAAGAACACACTGCGATCGCAACGTGAATACTACTATCCAGGTAGAAATTGAAGGCTGCCTTGAGGTACTTCATAGCACAAAAATAGCCAAAGTGTTAGTAACTCTCATCTTTGGTGGAAAAATTGTTACGCGAGACAATTATTTTTAAGCATTTTATTACGGTTTAAATCGTAATTTTGCGGAATCATTAATTTTCAGTAAATGAATACAGATTCTTTTGCCCTGAGACATATAGGTCCACGTGAAAAGGACCTCTCCAAGATGCTTAAAGCTATCAATGCCAGTAGCCTCGATCAACTCATTATGGAAACCATTCCACATGAGATCCTAATCAAAAATAAATTGAAGTTAGACAAAGCCATGAGCGAACAGGAATACCTGGAGCACATTGGTGCACTCGCTGCTAAGAATAAGATTTTCGACACCTATATTGGCCTGGGGTACCACGAAGCCTATTTACCGGCGGTAATTCAGCGAAATATACTTGAAAATCCGGGTTGGTATACCGCTTATACCCCTTACCAGGCAGAAATAGCTCAAGGAAGACTAGAAGCCTTACTCAATTTTCAGACTATGGTATCTGATCTTACTGGCATGGAACTAGCTAACGCTTCACTTCTAGATGAGGCAACCGCTGCGGCCGAAGCTATGAGCCTGTTATTCGCTGTTCGGGACCGGGAGCAGAAAAAGAATGATGTGGTTAAATTTTTTGTTTCTGAAGAAATTCTTCCACAAACATTATCCTTACTGGAAACCAGGTCGAAACCGCTGGGAATCGAGCTTGTTACAGGCGACCATAGAGAATTCGACTTTACTACCGATTTCTTCGGAGCCATTGTTCAATATCCAGGTAAAACAGGAAAAATTTATAATTATACCGAATTCATTCGGCAGGCGAAAGACGCGAACATTAAGATCGCTGTAGCCGCCGATATTCTAAGCCTGATAAAGCTGGAAGCGCCGGGAAATATAGGTGCCGATGTGGTTGTGGGTACTACACAGCGTTTTGGGATCCCACTGGGTTACGGAGGCCCTCATGCCGCATATTTTGCCACCCGTGAAGAATATAAAAGGCATATTCCAGGCCGAATTATAGGTGTTACCAAAGATATGAATGGCAATCGAGCCCTGCGAATGGCCTTGCAAACACGTGAACAACATATAAAAAGAGACAAAGCAACTTCAAACATATGTACCGCCCAGGTACTACTTGCTGTCATGGCCGGTATGTATGCCGTATACCATGGCCCTGAAGGCTTAACTTATATTGCAAACAAAGTTCATAATGCAGCGGTAACTTTGGCCGATGGCCTTGAACGATTGGGTATATACCAACTGAACGAGTATTATTTCGACACCATAGCTGTAAAAGCAAATTCAAATAAAGTACGCCAAATAGCCGAAGCCGCCATGGTAAACTTCTATTACCCGGATGCGGAAACTGTTCAGATCTCAGTGAATGAAACCACGAGTATCGCCCAGGTAAATAATGTTATAAATATTTTTGCCGAAGCAGTTGGGAAGGAAAAAGATAGTATCCGCTATACGGAAATGATAACAGGAAATGCAATTCCTTCTGAAGTTACCCGTAGCACGCCTTTCCTCGAGAATGAGGTATTCAATTCATACCATAGTGAAACCGAATTGATGCGATATATAAAAAAATTGGAGCGTAGGGATTTGGCATTAAACCATTCTATGATCTCCCTGGGGTCCTGTACTATGAAATTAAATGCAGCGGCCGAAATGCTTCCGCTTAGTGACGCCCGCTGGGGAAATATTCACCCTTTCGTTCCATTTGAACAGGCAGAAGGTTACCAGCAATTGCTTAAAAAATTAGAGGAGCAGCTTACAGAGATCACAGGCTTTGCGGGTACTTCCTTACAGCCCAATTCGGGGGCTCAGGGTGAGTATGCAGGGTTAATGGTAATTAAAGCGTACCATGAGTCGCGAGGTGATCATCACCGAAAAATCTGCCTTATACCCTCATCCGCCCATGGTACCAATCCGGCGAGTGCCGTGATGGCGGGTATGACAGTAGTGGTAACTAAAGCCACGGACGAAGGAAATATAGATGTGGA
>CAJQNO010000162.1 GCA_905479745.1 uncultured Flavobacteriaceae bacterium
AAGATGCGTTTATGGGGTAAGAATTGCAAATAAAGCGCATAAAAAATGGCAAGCTACCTACATCACACCGCTACGACCGTCTACCCTTGCTGCGTTCCCGCCCTGGGGGATTCAACAGGAGCTGGTTGTGTAGGACTTGCCGATGCAAATATACGGCAATTTACACGTTTGACAAGGTTTTTTAGTTTACAATTTTAAATAACTATCTTGCCCAAAATTTGAAAAATATCATGCCTGTTCTTAAGTTATTCGTTATTATACTTTTAGTGATCCTTCCAGCTGCCTGCGGGGATAAGGAGCCATCTGCTAAGGATCTTTTTTCTCTGGAACACGATGGTACGAAGAAAGGACACAAAGTTTCAGAACCCCTGGAAATTTTGGTAAAATCGCGTAAAGGAAAGGTTATAGATTCTGTGGTGTATTCGATCGACGGGAAACGGATGGCCGCTTCCGAAGAAAACAAAGAAATAACCATAGATGTATCCTCTCTAAATCTCGGAAAAAGAGTGATAGGAGCCAAGATCTATTCGGAAGGCGTTTCTTACGACCTTGCAGACACTGTTGTATTGCTGGCCAATGAAACACCAAAGCTTTATACTTATAAGGTTTTAGAAACGTATCCGCACGATATCAACGCTTATACGCAAGGGTTGGAATTTGAAAATGACACCCTTTACGAAAGCACCGGTAAATACAAACGATCGAGTTTAAGAAAGACAATTTTTACCACCGGTGAAGTATTAAAAAATGTACCCCTGGGAGATGGCTTCTTTGGTGAAGGTCTCACTATTCTCAATAATAAGATCTATCAGTTAACCTGGCAGGAGAACACTGGTTTTATATATAAGCTTGAAACCTTGGAAAATACAGGATCCTTTGTATATGGTGAGAGTCAGGAAGGCTGGGGACTCTGCAATGACGGCACGAAAATCTATAAAAGCGATGGTACCGAACGTATCTGGACGCTTAATCCCAATACGCTGGCCGAGGAGGGATATATAGAGATCTACACCAACTCTGCCAAGATCCCAAAAGTTAACGAGCTGGAGTGGGTAGATGGAAAGATCTACGCGAATATCTATCAGAAAGATGCGATCGCTATCGTTAGCCCCGATAACGGTGCTGTGGAAGGAGTGATCAACCTGAAAGGTCTCAAGGATAAAGTAACACAACACGAAGAACTTGATGTACTCAACGGGATAGCATACAAAGGCGAACCAAATATTCTATACGTCACAGGGAAGAATTGGGATAAACTGTTCAAGATCGAGATTGTGGAATAATTAAATGTTAGTAGGATCACAAACCACAAATCTCAAAAAATCAAAAAATAAATAATATTCAATGACCAATTTTGAAATTTGTTACATTGGAATTTGAAATTTATTTGAGTTTTGGGAATTGTCTATTGTTATTTCTCACATCCAACTATTAACCCCTCCCTTCCACCCTTTCCCTCACTCATATAGCTGTTTCCCTCAAACTCTTTTTTATTTTGGTTAAGTTTTTGATTGCTTTGATGTATCAATATATCAAGCATGAAAAAATCCATCACCATCAACATTCCGGAGCCATGCCACGAAGGATGGCAGAACATGACACCCACACAAAAAGGCCGGTTTTGTACTAGCTGCGAAAAAGAAGTTATCGATTTCAGTAATAAAAGAGACGAAGAACTAGTAAAAGAATTGGCAGGCAAAACAAATATCTGCGGCCGTTTTAAAAGTTCTCAGTTAAACAGAGAGGTTAAGATGGAGCGAAAAAGCCATAATAGCCTTTTGCCCTATGCTGCCTCCCTTTTGGTGCCGCTTAGCCTGATGGGATCCAATCCTACCGAAACTGATAGATCTGAAAAGAATTTTGTCTCCCTTGGTATTGGGCGCTACAGCAATGTTAACAACAACCGTATTCAGGTGATAACATCCGGAAAGATCACAGACACCCATGGGAAACCACTTTTTAATGTGGAAATAAGTGTAAAAGAAAGTGGCAGAAGTGTGGTAAGTGGGATACGCGGAGATTACCAAATTAAATCCCTGGATCGCGAAACGCTGATCTTCAAGAAAGACGGATTTGTAGCACAGGAAGTAAAACTCACCCATACCTCTACAACCATTAATATAAAGTTACATCCTTCCGTAGACGACATGGATATTATAGTCATGGGAGGACTAGCGGCACCTATTAGTGAACTTCCCCCTCCTCCACCCGCGCCAGCCGTAGACATCGTTGTTGAGGAAACCCTGGGGGATGTTGTATACGAGATCGATGAGGTTTTAGAAGGGGAGATCATCGCGGAGAATATAAAAGATGAGAACATAATACCAATTTCCACTTGCGAGCTGGGAGATTTAGAGATCATAGAGATTGAAGAAATAACCAAGGAGGTAGTATCTGGGAAAATTAGCCAGGAAGAAATTGCAGACAAAGATGCCGAAGAGGACGATGAGGCTACCAAAACACTAATACGTGGAGTAGTGATCGACGAACAAGGCCTGCCTTTGCCGGGAGCTAATGTCTTGGTGAAAGGAACTACAACAGGAACTCAAACCGATTTCGATGGGAATTACGAGATCGAGGTTAAACCCGGACAGTTCTTATCGTATAGTTATCTGGGGTATATAACTAAAGAATACCAGGTAAAAAATGTTCCAGGAACCATACATATGGATTTCGATGAAGCAACAATTCTTGGAGTGATGGTAGTTGGCGGTACTTATATCATCGACCCTAGAAATAATGGTGGACCGGTAGGCGCTAAATATGTAATAGAGCCCGAACCATACGAAACATCCAAATACACCATTTACACAGACAATCAACGAGAAAAATGGAGACAGGGCATCCGTGAGGCACACGCCAACGAAATAGAATTTAAACGCCTGCAACAGGCGCGTAAAAAAGCCGCGCGTAAACTTAAACGTTCAAAGCGAAAAAGGAAATAACATGGCAGCATATAGTAGGTATCCCTGCATAATCTGGGTAGGTTTGGGGTATAACAGGAGGTACCTGCTGTAACTGCTTTGCTAAAAGTTCTTCACCTAACAATAAGTTGCATCATAAAAAGTTATATTTTTACTGAAAATTAGCTTACATGAAGTATTTATACGGAATCGCAGCGTTCGCCTGTGTGATCTTGTGGAGTTCCTGCCGAAATGATTTTGAAACTGTTGCAAGTACCGGAAATCTTGAGTTTTCGAGAGATACGGTTTATCTCGATACAGTCTTCACCAATATCGGTTCTAGCACCTACAATCTAAAAGTATATAATCGCAGTAACGATGATATTAATATCCCAACCATTGCCCTGGGTGATGGCGAAGCTTCCAATTACCGACTTAATGTAGACGGTATCCCCGGAAAAACCTTCGAGGATATTACCATACTGGCTAAGGACAGTATCTTCATTTTTATTGAAACCACCATAGATATCAATAACTTTCCCAACCCTGATAATGCCTTCCTGTATACCGATAAGATCTTATTCGATACCGGAGGAATGCAGCAGGATGTAGACCTGGTCACCCTCGTACAGGATGCGGTGTTCTTATTCCCCGAACAGTTCGCAGACGGAACCATAGAAACATTAAATCTGGGCATGGATGCCAATGGAGAGGATATCCTGGTTGAAGGCTTCTTCCTTGATGACACCGAACTTAATTTCACCAACGAAAAACCCTATGTGATCTACGGCTATGCAGCTGTGCCGCCGGATAAGACCCTTACGATCGATCCCGGGGCACGAATTCACTTTCATGCCGATAGTGGGATCATAGTGGCTAATATGGGTTCTATTCAATCCAATGGGGCTCCCAGCAACGATCCCGAATTAATGGAGAACGAAGTGATCTTTGAAGGAGACCGTCTCGAACCGGGGTTTGCCGATGTCCCAGGACAATGGAGCACTATATGGCTAACACAGGGCAGTGTAAATAATTCCTTTACCAACACTACCATTAAGAATTCGGTTGTTGGTATCCTCAACGACAACTCTCCTCTAACCCTGGATAATGTACAGATCTATAACAGTGCCAATGTGGGACTGTTAGGCAGAACGGCAACTATAGTTGGTAATAATGTGGTGATCAATAACAGTGGCCAGGCTTCCCTTGCTTGTTCCCTGGGTGGCGATTACGTCTTTAATCATTCTACTTTTGCGAATTACTGGTCAAACAGTTTCCGAACCTTCCCTGCTGTTCTCATAGATAATGTATTGCAGGTTAGTGAAACCGAAGTGGTTGTTGCAGATCTTGTTCGTGCCGAATTCAATAATTGTATCGTTTACGGAACCGAACAGAGAGAACTTGGATTTGTTAATAATCCTTCAGCACAATTCAATTTCAAATTCAATAACAGCCTGATTAGATTTGAAGACCCTAATGGCGAATTCACCGATGTTCCCGAATATCAGTTTCAGAATGTCGCCCTTTACTCAAATATCGTGAGGAACCAGGACCCTGTTTTCCTTAATACAGAAATGAACGATTTCAATATTGAAACCGGAACTTCGGGAGCAGATGGTATCGGCTTGCCGGGCGTAGGACCTGCCACCGATCTAAATGGAACACCTCGTGGCGCTAACCCCGATGCGGGCGCTTACGAAAGTATTGTCTTCCCCGATCCGGGAGGAACACCATAAAAAAAAAGTCCTGCTAAATTGCGGGACTTTTTTTTGCACAACTCATCAATTGGCCGGTTCATCAATGGCATTTAATCTGCTAAGTAATTTATCGATCTTTGCTTCAATCGCATCTAATCCTGCCCTGAGATCCTTAGGGGTAACATGTCCTCCTTTACTCAGGTTTACTGTTGCACCAGGACTATTGAACCAACCCGGATATTTTTTTCTCATTTCATCCAGTTTCGCTCGGGTTGACCTTAAACAACTTTGTGCCCTCGATCGTAAGGCTTTTGCCTCATTATACTGGGCTAGAGTCACCAGTTCCGGATTGTTCTCCATTTCTGTAATATCCGCTTCAAGATCCTTTAGGAAAGCTTTACACGAATCTATCTGATCAAGATAGTTCTCTACTTGTTCCCTGCTTGGAGGTGTATAGGTCTGAGCCATGGTAGCTCCTATTCCTCCTGCAAGAAATATTGATAATGCTATTACATATCTTAGTTTCATATCGCTATCATTTTTGTTCCATAAGTACAAATTCCACTCGTCTGTTCTTAGCTTTTGCCTCCGGTGAATTTCCTTCTGCAATCGGATTGGATTCCCCATAACCAGCACTGGACAATCGTCCTGGATCAACTCCCTTCCCGGTGAGATATTTCATTACAGACAAAGCGCGATTCTCGGATAAGGTCTGATTGGACATATCGGATCCATCAGAGTCTGTGTGCCCATGTATATTCAATCGAACCTCAACATTTTGAGCCATCATAGCCGCGATCTGATCAAGTACTGTAAACGAATCAGAAGTAAGGTTATAAGAGTTTACTTCAAAATTTATGTTATTCATTACAAGTCTGCCGTCTGTCTTCAATCTGGTATATAAATCGTGTCCCTTACCTCCTATAGCGAAATAAGTAACCATTTCGGGTTTTGAAGGGTTCTTGTTTACTGAAGGCGATATTATATACAACTCCAGGCTAGTGAACATTTTTCGAACATGATCCTCGTTAGTCGTAATGTCCGGATCGTTTACCAGCATATACCCGTCGAGGTAGCCCTTCATATAACCCTTATTGAAGGATAATTGTATTGTATGCCATCCTTCTTTCCATATCCCGGACGGTAATCTGGAGATATTGTCGGCACCATTCCACATCACACCATTCCCTATTCTAACATCGTGGTTGGCATAGGGATCTTCCGAATTCTTTAGCTTGATTACATATTGCTCGTTACCTTTATTATGAAAGTAAGCTTTCATTTCAACCTTAAACTCTGAACCCAGGTAGTTTTCATTACTGATATTAGGTTTAATGGTACTGTATCCGGAGATCGTCTCAACCACTCCGTCCTTTTTTCCATTGGTTATTACTTGGTTATTCTGAAGAGCCCCCTTTACCTGCACCCATTTTGATGGGAATTCTGTAGGGCGTTCTGTATTAAAGTCGTCCACGAAGATTGCCGTTCCCGGGTCGATGAAGTTATCAAGCGGTACTATTGAACCCATTGAATTTGTGGAAACTTCCACTACATCGGTGTTCGTATTGGTATTCTTGTCTTCTTTCGGACTGGTCTTTTTCTTGTCCTTACCTTCTATGGCATCGAGGCCATCGTCCACAGTTTTGTTGATCTGCTTATTGGCTCGGTTTTTCGCTTTCTTGGAGATAATACCTCCTACCTCCTGTCCAATACCACTGCTAAATGTAAGTAGCAAACAGAACAATGCGATGTTTTTAATAAGTTTAGTTGTTTTCATGAGTGAGATATATTGATTATTAGATCACAAATCTCTCATTATGAACAACTTAAATCAATCGCTCTTATGGGGTATTTTCAGAAATTCTAATTCTTGCTAAATGAGTTTTTGCTTGATCGCTTTGTAAATCGCCTCTGCTCGATTGTTCACATGCAGTTTGGAGTAGATATTTTTGATGTGGGTTTTCACTGTATGCGGACTTAAAAACATCGTCTCCGCAACATCCTTATAATTGAGTCCCTGGCTAAGAAGTTTAAGGACTTCTGTTTCACGATCGGAGAGCGGATTATCGATAATACGGAAGGAATTGATGATTCGCCTGGCGATCTGGCTACTCATTGGGGATCCTCCTTCATGCACCTCTTTTATATGTACCAGCAGGTCTGCGGGGTTGGTATCTTTCAGTAAATAACCGGATGCCCCGGCGCACAAGGATTCGAATATAGAGTCGTCATCACTCTGCACCGTTAACATTATAAAGTCTATCTCACCAATCCGCTTTCTTAATTCACGCGTCGCCTCAATTCCGCTTTTACCTGGCAGATCGATATCCATCAGTACCACGTCAACCGGCAAGTCTGGAATAGATGCTATGGCCGACTCGGCATCTGCAAAAGCAAATTTACAGGCAAAACCAGCCGAACCATCCAGAATTAGTTGTAGGGTCTGTCTTATCTCATTATCATCCTCAACAATTGCTATATGTATGGTGTCTGTTAACATATTAGGTTCAATAGTCTAATTTACAACTAATTAAACTGTATTTACATCCCTCAGATGGGGTATGTTTTCCAATTTAATCGTCGTACCTCTTTTATCTGAAACTATCTTAAACTTCCCGCCTATTTTTTCGGCCCTTTGTTGCATATTGTTAAGGCCCCGGCCTTTTCCCTGTTCATGCGCATTAAACCCCTTACCGTTATCCTGTAAAAACAGTGATGAATGGTCATCTTTATGAGAAATATTTAGTTCCACCAGCGTAGCATTGGCATGTTTTGCACAGTTATGCATAGCTTCTTTAAAGATCAACACCACCTGTTTCTTAGTTTGTGGATCTAACTTGATCGCACTAAGTGTTTCTGAAAAACCAACAGTACTAAATCTGGTTTCAGAAGTACCAAAAAGATCATCCCCAAAATCTTTCAATCGCAGAAATGCATCGCCTAAACTATCTTTCTTTGGATCGATCACCCATAATAAATCCCTGAAACTCCCTGAAAGATCCTTAATATTCTCCCTCATTTTACCAAGCCAGTTTGTGGGGTCCTTCTCCTCTTTTAAAGAACGCTCTGCCAGTGTAAGGAACATGGAGATCTTTGTGACCTTCGAGCCAAGCTCATCGTGGAAATCGGCTGCATTCTCATTCCGCAACTGTTCACGTTCCAGAATCAGTGCTTTTTCAAGACGGGTTTCCTGTTCTAATTCATGCATCTTCTTTCTAATGCGCATTACATAAAGCATTCTAATTATCCCCAATGCAAGCAGTACATAAAGGGCAAATGCCAAGTTGGACTTCCAGAATGGAGGTGCGATCACGATCGAGATCTTTAGCGGGTCACCAGCCCATATCCCCTGGTTATTATGCCCGTCGAGAATAAGTTCGTAAGACCCCGGAGAGAGATTGTAATAGGTAAGCTGAGAGGAATTACCCGTTTCTATCCAGTCTTCGTTCAGTGGTAAAAATTTATGCCTGTATTGATTAAATTCGGGATTTGTAAAATCCAGAACCGCATAATGAAGTCGGATCGAATTTTCCCTTGCTGAAAGCTCTATCTTGTTGTTCTTCATTTTCTTCAGCACAGACACAAAGCCCGATTCTTTTTTACGAATACTTTCCAAGGTTGTTATACCCAAATTATACTTCCGAAGATCCATCTGAGATTGTGCATTATTTAATACACTAATTCCCTTGCTACTGCCAATAAATACATGATCGTCTTCATCTATGTAAATAGCATTACGATTGGATATATTATCTGCAAGCCCATCTTTTCCCGTAAAATATTCAATATGTACGAAAGCCTTCATAGAATCATTGTAGATACCTTTAAATACCCCGTTCGTGGTGGTGATCCATAGTTGGTTTTCGCTATCCTCGGCTATTCCAAGAATATATTCTGAAGGCAATCCTTCTGGGCGACCAAATTGAATAAACGAATTAGATTCTTCGATGTACAGGTTCAGGCCGGTTTGTGTTCCTATCCATAGTCTGTCTCTGCTATCCCTGAAAATCTTTTTGATCGAATTGTTACTTAGCTGATCGGATCTACCGAAAGATGTAGTGTGATTGGAGAAGCTTCCCTCAGCGGTTTCCGAAATTAGTTTACTCAAGCCCGAAAACGTACCTATCCAAAGCGATCCTTCCTTATCTTTTTCAAGCTGTAACGTATACGAATTTATCAACGTGGTGGGGCTTTCGGTATTAGCCTGGTAGTTAATGAACTGCGGTTTTCTAATATCACCGTCCTTTAGGGTAAGTTTTAAAAGTCCATGATAATTCGTTACCCAGAATGTATCAGGGTATTCTTCCAGAATTTCGAAGGACCACAGGTGTGGTAATCCATCTTTAGGCGTATAATGTACAAAGTCACCCGGTTCATGCTCGTCATCAAGCTGGGTAACACTTATCCCTCCCTGGCCACTTATCCATAATCGGTCACGACTATCGATAAACATATCTCTTGAAAGTTGAAAATGTGGATTCTCAAAACTTAAATATTCCTTGGGGCATCTGTTGTTTAAAATGTCTTCCTTATCGATCCTGTAAAGATGAGTGGGTGTGTTGATCCAAAGTCGGTCTAACTTATCTTCAATTATACTATAAACGCTAATATTTTCAATACAATTAGGTTTATGTGGTGGTGGAAAGATCGTGGCATTCCCAGCGCTTTTGCTAAACTTGAACAATCCGTTCGAATTCGGCATCCAGAGATTTTGCTGCTTATCCTGGAAAACGCTTCGTGCAAAGCCCGACATTTGGTTAAAGTCTTTCATCCCGATCACTTCCTGCTCTTCAAGATATCCGTCCCTTATGAGAAATTTTTTATAATAATTACGCCAGGTAGCTATCCATATTGCCCCATCACCATCTATTACCGTCTTATTAATATGATACCTTGGCAGGGGCTTGTTATCCGGGGTTCGATATTTACTAATAATAAAACTATTATCAAGGTCGTAGGTGCCTTTTAGCAATCCATGAGGACTCCCAACCAGAAAGTGGCCGGTTTCGTATTCGAGATAATGAAAGATTGTGAGATCCTCCGGCAGATCCTCATCTGCTATCTTTAGGTCGAGTTCTTTGAAGGTCGATTTTCCTTTTGGAAGTAGTAAAGGAGGATAGGTAGCTCGGGCGATCCAAATATTCCCGGCAGAGTCCTGTGAGAAACCCCAAACCGTACTCTTCTTTTCATTCCATAAAAGATGTTCTGCAAAGTTATTTATGATACCACTTTCATGTGAAATTCTGTAAAATCCTTCATAGGTGCCTACCCATATATTCTTATCGGAATCCTCAAAAATGGCGGTAATATGTTCTTGAGAATCGGTACTATTAGTTTCCAGGGGTACGTAGCGTATCTCGCCCTGCTCCATTAGGTGCAGTCCTTTAGGAGTACCAATCCAAATTCGATCATTGCTGTCGGCAATAAGTGTATTGATCTTGTTATTCCGAAGACCCGTCGTATCATTAAGCACAGCATAATAGGCATGGAAATTTTGCCCATCGAACTTGTATAACCCATTGTTCCCGGCAACCCACAAATAACCTTCGCTATCCTGGTCAACATCGTGAACAATACGCGATGGCAGGCCATTGTCGTCGGCATAACGTGTTACCTCGTATAGTTGCCCGTAACTTAACTGTATGGACAATATAACCGAGATTAAAAGACAATTTATGCTGTGGTGATGTTTCAGCATTTATAAAATACTTTAATACGCTTAAAATTAACCAATTAAAGGGAAAGGTAAATCCCCTAAATGGGGTATTCTACAGGGATCTTAGTTTTGATCGGTGGAGAATAACAATAGTTCTTCGGTATCATCTTCTAACCTAATGCGGTCTACCTGCCGGAGTCCGAGTTTTTCCAACAGCCGTATGGAGTTTCTGTTCGTTGGAAGGGTAATGCCGTAAATCGGGTCGATTTTCAAGAATGATCTGGCATATTCCATTACGGCCTGTGCGGCTTCGAAAGCGTAGCCTTTTTTACTGTACTTCGGAAGTAATGCAAACCCTATATCCGGATGATCGAGGTCCGGACGCTTGTAAAGTCCGCAGGTGCCAACGATCTCTCTACTTTCTTTTAATTCCGAAATATAAGCTCCGTAGCCGCGCTCTGAATACTGAGGTAAATATTTCTCGGCTATGTAATCTTCGGCATCTGAAAGAGTTTTAATCCCCCGGTCACCAATATTAGAAACCCATTCGGGGGAATTGAGTAATTCGAGCACAAAAGGTGCATCTTCTAATGTATAGTGTCGAATCTGTAAACGCCTGGTTTCTGTAACGATCATGTAGAAAGATCTGTAATGGACCTGTTGCAAATTAGGAATTTTCCTCTATAAAAAAGGTTTTTACCCCTTCAAATTTGGAGCAATCCTCGCTGGGATTCTTAGGGAAAATACGCTTGTGCTGCGTACCTCACAGCTCTAATTTTACACCATCATTAATCTTAAAACAAATAGTATGAAATCAAGAGAGCGAAAAGGAAGCGGAGCAGTAAGACTTTCCATTCCTGCCAAAGTAGCCTACAACGCAGACGCTTTTCAGAGAAGTATCTACGATCTTTTAGACGAACTGGGATGTCCTAAATGTTTTTCGGGAGTGGATTGTTATTTCACCACCATCCGCGATTACGTTCTGGACCCAAAAGAACAAGCCATTCAGCCTATAGCGTATGGCGATCCTACACCTCAGCCAAGTAAACTGGCTGCAACGAGTACCCTGAGCGTTAGTGTTTCCAAGAACACATCGTATGACATCGGAAAGATTGATTTAGCCATTAAAGATATCTTTGAGGAGATCGGTTGTCTTGCATGTTGTTCGGGGCACGATATTTACTTTCAGAATCAATTCGACTTCAATTTCTAATTGAACTATGAAAGGATCTATCAACAACGTGAAGGCGTTAGAATGTCTACCCCAAACAGGGGTAGGCATTATCTATTCGCCTGCTATTGCCAATATTGATTTTCCAAAAGGCCTGATCGACACCCTGGAGGTGGAACCTCAAACCCTGTGCATTAGAAATGCCGACGACAGTTTGCAGATCCCTGTCAATGTCTTCGAACAAATCCAGGCTCTGCCATACAATAAACTGGTTCATAGTATAGGTGCACCCGTAGGTGGCAGCCTTACTCCCAAACGCGACCAACTTGACCTTATAAAATATTCGGCTAATTTATTTAACAGCCCCTGGGTGACCGAGCATCTTAGCTTTAACGCTACAACGCAATTCAATACCGGATTCTTCCTGCCACCGCTCCAAACCGAAAGAGGACTGGAACTTGCTATAAACAATGTAACCATTCTGCAAAAAGAGATAGAGCGCCCCATCGCAGTAGAAACAGGAGTGAATTATTTAAAACCAAATACTAAAGAGATGAACGACGGTGCTTATGTTTCGGCTCTCGCTAAAGCCACTAACTGTGGTATCCTTCTAGACATACATAACCTCTTCGCTAACCAGTTAAACGGCCGGCAAAGCATCGTCGATTTTCTTAAAGAGATACCTCTGGAACAGGTTGTGGAAATGCATATCGCCGGGGGAACCGAGTTAAACGGACTCTGGATGGACTCGCACTCCGGGCCCATCGATAAACGATTATTATCACTTACACGAGAGATCCTGCCGGATCTTCCAAATTTAAAAGCAATTACCTATGAAATTTTCGATTCATACATCCCGGTCGTGGGTGACCCCGTTATTATTTTTGAAATGGAGACGGTTCGCGATCTCTGGGAAAGCAGAAAAATACGCTACAAGGCTATTAATAATGAACAGCTCCCGAAAGCTGTTTACAACGTTCAAAAACTAAACCAGGAGTACCAACCAGCAGAATGGGAAAGTTTGCTAGGCAATGAAGTGATAGGCCGAAGTTCTGCTTCGGAAGGCACTGTTCAGGAAGAGCGATTCGAGGTATATCAAAAACTAATTAAAGAATTCAGGGCGTCTATGGTGGCGCGAATCTTTAAGCTAACCACGCGCTACATGATGCTGGTTTTGGGTGCGGAGGTATTCTCGGCCATTCTCAATCATTATTGGGAAAGTTATCCACCAGAGCAACTAAGCTATAAGGAAGCGAAAAATTTTGCCGAATATCTTCAGAAAAAAGAATATAAATTACCCTGGCTTGACCGTCTCCTGCGTTACGAGCTTGCTGTTTTAGATACCCTGATGGACGAAACCACACGTGTAGTTGAATTTGATGCCGACCCCACCCCTATGTTCAATGCTCTTTCACAGGGCAAATTGCCGGAAACAATGGGTGCCCTGGGTGAATACGAGGTTGAGATCACCCCGGAATCGTTGAACACAGATTGGTTGGTGCTTCAAGATTAATTTATACTATTCTATTAAAGTTAATCATTAGCATCGATGGTGAATGTAATGGATAAACAACTGTTATAAACTTGCTTAATTCTAGTAGTTGTTAGATTTTATTCATTACCTAAAGTAAAAGAATAATGATTATCTATCACCGGTATTGAAAATGACTGACTAAAAGTTTCGTTTAAATAATTTGAATATGAATTAATATAATCATAATCAGCTATCCAAGAAGATTCATATTCTAAGTCCGAAAGATTAAAACTTCCATTTGAAATATTATTTATCAAATTGTACTTGGAAAATGTGATGTTTTCTTTTTTAGGACCATATACACGAACATAATAATTCAAACCACTGGTGCCGTTAACAAAAGACCAGCTTGCATTGAAAAAATCGAAATCACCTTGAGTTTGAGCATTATATGAATTTAGATTATGGGAAGACACATCCATCTTCATGTCAGATTCTGGCAAAGATGTGATTATAGAATTACTTTGTCGTACCAACCGGTACCATCTATTTCCACTAACGTAGCGAGCTTCTATTCGATACCGATTGAAGATCCCTGGCGGAACACCATATGTCAATGGAGGAAGGCCATCAAAAATTTCCCTAACCGCTATGTAGTTTCCTCTTTTTGAAACGTTATTTGCATGATATCCCTGAATTTTCAAGGAGTTTAGGCTTTCAAATTCATTGGGTGTAGTCAATGTAATATAATTGTCTAACAGAGGGAGTGAGTTAAAATCCAATTCTTCAGGATTCGTGAGTGGTGGGGTTTCACTCCAATAATAATATTCATCTGTCTCATCTTGTCGTATCAATGACATATAATAACCCCCAAATCCGTCAATAAAGGTTGATTCCGATTCAAAGTTCATTGTCCCTCCATTATCACTAATCCAACCACCAAATAAATGGCTATCACCGTGGCTATGCCGGGAAACGGGAGGCGGTCCAATATTTTTAAGGCTTAATAAAACTTTATGAGTATCGGGATATTGGCTATCTGTGTATTCATAATTATAAGTTCCGGTAGGAAAATCTTCAAACATAACCATCGAGTAGGTAATTCCACCTCCTGATACAATATCCACCTCGTAGTAAAATGTGGCATCTAAAAGCACATTAGGTGGAGCCATCGCGGAGAGCTGCGTTTGCTCATTACTATTTATTGGACCTTCCGCGAGGATATTGCCATCTTTATCACTAATATATACTCTAAGTGTTACTTCTGGATTTATTTCGATATTACAATTAATGGTAAAATTGTAATTCACTAAGGCTGGATCGCCTCCTCCATTACCACCATTATCATCAGGAGGTGTATCCGATTTATTCTCCTTTGAACATCCTACGAGAATAACGCATATAAATAGGAAAGAAAAAAAGCGCTTATTTAACATTAGGGATACCATATAAAAAGAATTTTGTGAATATATAGATGTTTCAATGATTGTCAATATACCTTAATCCGAAAAATTAAATTTACATAAAGAATTAATACTGATCAATCAAAGCAGGGGGATCCACTTCAAACTCGAATTGACCGGACTTCATGTGGTAAAAGATTAGAAACTTGTATACATGAAATATTGATAGCCAGATGTAATCTTCTAAAATTTAAGCTTGAAACAAAGGCTTACCAGCCATCATTTGATTCACCTTTCCAGCGATGGATTCGAGTTTTTCCTCGTTCTCGTAATTAATAATAGCCTCATCGATCAGGTCTACGATCTGCTGCATATCGTCTTCCTTAAGACCACGTGTAGTGACAGCCGCAGTACCAATGCGGATCCCGCTGGTAACAAAGGGCGATTTATCGTCGAAAGGAACCATGTTCTTGTTCACGGTGATATCGGCTTTCCCTAGAGCTTCCTCGGCATCTTTCCCTGTGATATCCTTGTTCCGAAGGTCGATGAGCATCATGTGGTTGTCTGTCCCTCCCGATATGATCTTATAACCTTTATCTACAAAGGCCTGTGCCATAACAGCAGCATTCTTTTTAACCTGTACCATATAATGAAGGAAGTCGTCTGTTAACGCTTCTCCAAATGCTATAGCCTTGGCCGCAATAATATGTTCCAATGGCCCGCCCTGGTTACCGGGAAAGATACCACTATCTAATAATGACGACATCATGCGAGGCTTACCACTCTTTAAAGTAATTCCGAAGGGATTCTCAAAATCCTTCCCCATAAGTATTAATCCGCCACGAGGTCCGCGTAATGTTTTATGCGTAGTGGTGGTTACCACATGACAATGCGGAATTGGGTCTGAAATGATACCCTTGGCGATCAATCCTGCCGGATGGGCAATATCGGCCATAAGGATGGCACCAACTTTATCGGCGATCTCTCTGAAACGTTTGTAATCTATCTCCCTTGAGTAAGCCGAAGCACCCGCGATGATCATTTTAGGTTTCTCGGCGATCGCGATCTCTTCAATTTTGTCGTAGTTCAGTATTCCGGTAGCTTCTTCCACACCATAAAAGACCGGATTATATAATTTACCGGAGAAATTTACCGGAGAACCGTGAGTTAAATGGCCTCCGTGCGAAAGATCGAATCCCAGGAATTTATCACCTGGCTTCAGGCAAGCCGCAAAAACAGCAGTATTGGCTTGCGATCCACTGTGAGGTTGAACGTTGGCATATTCGGCGCCAAACAGCGTTTTGGCTCTTTCAATCGCGATGCTTTCTACCTCATCTACCACTTCGCAACCCCCATAATAGCGTTTACCGGGGTAACCTTCGGCGTACTTATTAGTTAGGACAGAACCCGCAGCTTCCATCACCTGATCACTTACAAAATTTTCGGAAGCAATAAGCTCCAGGCCATTCAATTGTCTTTGTTTCTCGGCCTCTATAAGTTCGAATATCTGTTCGTCTCTGGATATCATATTTCAGAAATGTTAATAAAGCAGCAAAAATACAAAATGCTTAGGGGTAATACTTCAGAAATTATATATTTGATTAACATTTTACCAACAAATCAAGTAATAAAAATCCAAAACACAAATCATGCCCTTATCCGCAAATAATCCCGATCGACGCAGCTGGCTCGA
>CAJQNO010000163.1 GCA_905479745.1 uncultured Flavobacteriaceae bacterium
CTCATTGAAAAAGGTCTCATTTTATTATTTCTTGAAGGAAAAGCCTATGAAGAGATTGCAGCAATAACTGGATTTACTGTGACAAACGTGGGTACCCGTTTAACACGCATCAAACAAAAATTAAAAACGAACATTCAAAAATAAGAAATCATGGAACTGGAAGAAATGAAAACGCTTTGGGAGGAAATGAGTCTTAAGGTAGAAAAACAACAAATAATAACAGATCAATTAATTATGGAAATGACACAACAAAAATTTAGTAATAGATTTAACAAACTCACCATCATCGAAACATCGGGAGCTGTTGTATGTTTTCTTATTGCAATTGTGATACTTCTCAACATTGCTAAAATGAATACGTGGTACTTAATGGCCTGTAGCATATTTACCTTACTGCTACTAATTGTTCTACCCATACTAACCTTACGGGCCATAAAGGGCATGCGAACCATGGATGTAACCCAGCGCAGCTATACGGAAACCTTGCAGGAGTTTACACGGAAACGAAGAAATATGTTATTAATTCAAAAAATAGGTGTTATGGTAAGTGTATTTATGATGTGGGTAAGTATACCCGTTTTCTCAATGATCATGAACAATAAAGACTTCTTCGCTCAGGAACACGATCCCTGGTTATGGGTGTTCACAGCAGCGGTGACAGCAGGAGTTATTCTCTTTGCCCGTTATGGCTACCGGGGTTATAAGAAGGTCACTTCCTCTGCCGAAAATGTGCTTCGTGATCTTGAAGATCATTCGGGTTAAGGTACTAAAGGTACTGCCGAGACCCTATTACGTCCTTTTTATCAGATAGTTAGCTGTTATTTTTTAGTTATATTTAGTAGATAATTCACGCATGCTAACTAACTCATCGGGATGGTCACTTCAAATTCTTTCATTGAAAAATTAAAGGCCATTGTACTTGCTAACTACACTAATGAACATTTTGGAGTAAGCGATCTGGTGGATCAATTTGGGATGAGCAGGTCGCAGCTACACAGAAAACTAAAAGTAGCAACGGGTCAATCTGTAAGTCAGTTTATTAGGGAGATACGTTTAGATGAGGCACTGAAACTACTTCAGAACGAGGATGTAACTGCTTCGGAGGCTGCGTATCAGGTTGGATTTAATAGTGCTACCTATTTTAACACTTGCTTTAATGACTATTTCGGCTATCCGCCTGGAGAAGTAAAACATCAAATGGCATTAAGGGCAGCTAATGGAACTATAGATACACGCCTTGAACAGCCAACAAAAACAAATAAAAGATTGCTCGCATGGCTCCTAATTATTTCGGTGCTGGTATTATCCTATTTCTTGTTCAGATATTTTCAAAAAGACGCGGCCGATACAGTGGTAGATTCTTCCGAAAAACTAAAGTCGATAGCTGTACTACCGTTTAAGAACTGGAGTGGCGACCCCGAGCTGGAATATGTAAGTGATGGAATGACAGACGCTGTGATCACAAGATTGTCTAAAATTTCGGAAATGGATAAAGTGGTGCCCTTCTCCACAGTGATCAATTACAAAAATTCAGAAAAAAATACAGAAACTATTGCCAAAGAACTGAACGTGGAGTATATCCTTGAAGGCAATTTTAAACTCTCCGGAGATAAGGTGATGAGTAATCTAAATCTGATCGAGGTAGCCACCAACAATTTTATCTGGACATTGGAATACAGCGGACAATGGAAAGCGGACGAAATCTTCGAAATGCAGGCAGATGTGGCAGAAAATGTAGCCGAGAATATGGCCGTTAACGTAAGTTCGAATGAAAAAACAGAAATAAATTCAAGACCTACGAGCAATGAGGAGGCATACCGTTTATTTCTGAAAGCAGAGGATCAGTTTTACAGACTTAACCAATACGGAATGGAAAATTCGGTAAAGTTGTACAAAGAGGCGATCGCGTTGGATTCCAGTTTTGTGGATCCATACGTAGGCCTGGGGCGAACGTACAATGTGTCTGGATTAGTTTGGGGACTTTTGCCCGAGCAGGAAGCTTGGAAACAGGCAAAAAAGTATTTTAAAATGGCCTTGGAACGCGATACTTTAGGAGCTGGATATAATTCCGAAATAATTGAATTTCAGTTGGTAGGGGGAGCCTTTTATTATGAATACGACATAAAAAATGCCGAACAACAATACCAGAAGACCTTACTTAGAAAGGATCGTTTAAATTATCGGGATTATGGGTTCGACTACTCACGTAAAACAGGCCGGTTTGACTATTCCATGAAACTTATCGAACGAGAAATAAAACGTTATCCGGTGGTTGGAGATGGTCATATGCAAAGGGCATTTATCCTTTTTATGTTGGGTGATAAGAAAAGTGCCATTGAACAACTCTCGGCACTGGATCCCTTCTACCAGGACAATTATTTTTATTTGCTGGAAACATCAAAATGGTATTTCTATATGGGTGAGACTAATAAGTCTGCCACGCATTTAGACGTATTACTTAAAAAATATGAAGATAGACCACCTATAGTACAATGGTTAATGGCTATTCATGCCGATCTGCAAAAAGATAGCCCCAAACTAAATTCGAGCTTAAATCAACTAAATCTTCAATATAAAAATGGTAACTCTGGTAGCCCTGCCTGGTTTTTAGCGTTATATTATTGCCATATAAAGGATTACGACAAAACATTCCAATGGCTTAACAGATCCTATAATAATCGTGAAGTCGAGATGACATGGCTGATGCAGGAACCAATGTTACAGCCATTGACGGACGATCCTAGATATATTGAATTATACAATAAGGTTGGTTTTAATGTGATCAAACCACTTCCCGCGATAGTCGATTGAATTATTTCCTTTGTAAATTAATCCAATAATATATTTTCCTCAGTATCCGAATTACTTTACTGGCGTTACCACGCGACAAATTCTTCCTATTTCAATGGTGAAAACAACATGATTTAAAGGCTTTAAACTTATTGCATACGGTTTTTAAAAAAAGTTATAAAAAATCGAAACATAGTTGTTAGTAGTGACATACACATATTGGTAATCTTTGGACTATTCAAATTTAATAACCTTTAAAACATTAATTATGAGAACTTTAGTCAGTATTTTAGCAGTATGTTTAACCTTCGCAAGTTATGCACAAAAAGACAACAACCAGGCTACATCCATAGCCCTGGAAGACGTATTGATCACATCGAACGCCAACTATCTTCAAGCGGTACAGGATGAAAGCACTCCGGCAACTGTAAAGAAACTACAGCGTGAGGTAGCAACATATTCGTTGCGTGAGAATAGTGAATTCGACCAAAGCGTTAAAACACCGTTCGAAATGGTCTTTAAAAACGCACACGGACAAATAGATGCTTTTTATGATGTTTCCGGAAAAGTAATCTCTTCTTTTGAGAAGTTTCGTAACATCTTATTACCCGAAACTATAAGAGACCAGGTATTTCATGACAACCTCGATTGGGAGATGATTAGTAATCAGTACAGCAGTAGCTACTCTGATGAAAATAAAATAAAACGAACGTACAAGATCAAACTTCGAAACGGGGATCACAAGAAGGATATAGTCATCAAATTGCCAAATTAAGCGAACACAAACCAAAAAAAAACCACGATCAAGTCGTGGTTTTTTTATTTACTATATCATTACTCTTCTACATAAGGAGCTCCGGCTGCCTGCAGTTTCTTATAGATCACGTCCAGTTTCTGTTGCACCGAATTTAATTTCGCATTAGCCGAGTTCAGCTCTTTCTTTACAATTTCAAGCTGCGTACTATGCTGGGGTGTAGGGCCGTAGGTAGCGCGTTCTATACCGCGATACACAGCAAACATACGTTCCTCTACCGTGGGCCTTCCTTTTTCTCCTATTTCACCCTTGGCCGGATTCCCGTAGTAATGAGATGAAAGATCCTGAAGATCGCGCATCAAACTCTCTAATTCGTTATCTACAGTTCCGGGTGCCAGACTACTCCTGCTAACAGCGATCTGCATTGCCTTTACTCGTTTCAGCGATCTGCTAAGATCCAGGTCGAATTTAGAGGCTGCTTTAGAGGTATTCTCAAAGGATCTCCAGAAATTAGATACTGCATCAACAGAAGATCCCGGTAAAGAATTCTTATGCAGCGGCTTTACTTTAAATGATACCGGGCCATCCAGTTTACGGGTATTTCCATTTTCCGTTAAGAACATTTCCACTTTGTAATTCCCCGGGGGTGCTAAAAATGCAGCACGCTCTGTATCACTCTTGTCGTTGAGTTTTATAACATCCAGATCTGGATAGCGAAGATCCCAGCTAATTCTGTTCACTCCTTTTTTTGGTTTCGTATTTAGTTTACGTACTATATTTCCGTTGGCATCACTAATGGCAAAGGTTAGCACAGGATCTGCTTCGTTTATCTCATCTGATAGCTTATCCCATCCAGGGAAAGGTACAGCGGCTGTATTTTTATTTTTTTCTGAATCCTGCCGCATTTGCTCCATCGTTTTGGGTGCGTCTTTTAGATAATAGGTGAAAGTGGCACCAAAATCCGGGTTAGGGGCTACGAAGTGCGAATCGCCCTGACTTCCCTTTCCCGGCCCGAAGCTCAAGTGCGAGCGAGGTACATACCACCAGGCATCCCGAACACCAAATAGTTTTGCTTCCTGGTTCAGGGTGGCATCCGAAATATCTCGCAAAGCGGAATAGTCATCGAGTATGTAGAATCCCCTTCCGAAGGAAGCCCCGATAAGATCATTTTCTCTGCGTTGAATAGCGATATCACGGAAGGAGATGGTTGGAACACCACCTTCCAGTTCTATCCATGAACCTCCGCCGTTCACTGTAAAATAGAGTCCGAACTCTGTAGCGAGGAACATGAGACCCGGTTTTACATGATCCTGTACCAATCTCCAGACAAGCGTGCGTTTTGGGATATTACTTGCTATCGAACGCCAGGTTCTGCCTTTATCAGTACTTTTCAGCAAATAAGGATTAAAATCTCCGTATTTATGATTGTCTAAGGCTACATAGACCGTATTGGCATCGAAAAGATCGGCTTTTATATCGTTTACGAATGCTGTGGCCGGTACACCAGGCAGATTTCCCACATTGATCTTTCTCCAGTTCGCACCGCCGTCTTCTGTAACCTGAACAAGTCCATCATCAGTCCCCGCATAGATCAATCCTTGTTGTTTGGGGGATTCGGCAAGAGAAGTGATAGTGTTGTAATTAGACATAGCATACACATCCCAGGGCGCATCCCAACTCTGCTGCTTACCCATTATAGGCAGGGTAATTCGCTCTTCGTCCTTTGTAAGATCTCCCGAGATCGGGGTCCAGCTATCGCCGCGATTGGTCGATTTCCACACACGTTGTGAGGCAAAATAGATGGTAGTAGGGGAGTGTGGACTCACCAAAATAGGAGCATCCCAGTTATATCTCTCATAATCTTCATTTTCTCCGGGTTGCGGCTGAATATCCACTACTTCGCCCGTACTCATGTCGATCCTGGATAAGGTACCTTCCTGCCGCTCGGCATATACGATATTGGGGTTTCCCGGTTCTGTAGCGGGCTGATGGCCATCCCAGTTCAGAATTACCCGCCAGTCGTTGTTTTGAATCCCGTGTACATTATCTGTGCGGGAAGGACCACCCTGGGTACTGTTATCCTGCGTACCTCCATAAATATTGTAGAATGGTTCTGCATCGTCTACCGCCATTTTGTAAAATTGAGTTACGGGCAGATTCTCGATGTATTTCCAGGTTTTGGTAAGATCGAAAGACTCGTATAACCCCCCGTCTGAACCTACTATTAGATAGTTTGGGTCATTTTTTCTGAAGGCTATAGCGTGGTTGTCTCCATGTTTATTTTTTTCGTTCATGCGGTAAAAGGTCTTTCCGCCGTCCTCAGAGATCTGTAAATTATTATCCATTAGATACAACCTGCCCTCCTGATGTGGAGAGGCGTAAAGTTCCTGATAATAATGTGGCCCGGTTCCCCCGGAGATCGTTTCAGACATCTTTGTCCATGATGCTCCCGCGTCATCAGAACGATACAGACCACCTTTGCGTCTGTCCAGCTCAATGGCTGCGTAAACAACATTCGGATTATGGTAGGAGATGGCAAGACCGGTCTTTCCCATCCAGGATGTTGGGATCCCGTTTGTTAATTTGGTCCAGGTATCGCCACCATCTGTACTTTTATACAGCGCGGTTCCGGGGCCGCCACCCATATAAGCAGCTACCGTTCTGTGTCTTTGCCAGGTAGCCGCGTATAAAACATCAGGGTCCCTTGGGTTCATTACAATATCGGTTGCACCCGTCCATTCGTTATCACCCAGCGTTTTGTTCCAGGTTTTTCCTCCGTCTGTTGTTTTATATACCCCGCGATCGCCCCCTTTACTCCAAAGTGGTCCCTGCGCGGTAACCCACACAACCTGGCTATCGAACGGATGAACAACAATTCGTGAGATATGCTGCGAATTTGCGAGCCCCATATTTTCCCAGGTCTTTCCTCCATCAATACTCTTATAGATCCCATCGCCATAGCCTACGTGTCGGCCGCCGGAATCCTCACCAGTTCCAACCCAAACGGTGTCCGGGTTATTAGGATCAATGGTAACGGCTCCTATGGAGTAGGAGGACTGCTTATCAAATACAGGTGTCCATGTGGTACCTGAGTTCTCAGTTTTCCAAACCCCTCCAGATCCAACGGCTACATACCAAATGCTTTCATTGTCCGGATGAATATCTATATCGGAAATACGACCACTCATAAAGGCAGGTCCGATGCTTCTAAGTTCCAGTCCGTTATAGATATTTTCAGATTTTTCTGAATTTTCCTGGGCTGTAAGACAAACGGTAAAAATTAGTAAAAAGCTGATGAAAAGTGTTATGGATGTTCTCATGAAAATTGTTGTTTAGGATTTACTTATTATTCGAAAAAAACCGAACATAAAGTTACGGAATATTATTAAGGATTTTTCAAAGGTGTTTTTCAAATAAGTAGAACAAAAAAGAGGGAAACATCTCCCTCTTTGTAAAATTGTTGGTTTTAAGATTACAGTTTTCAGCATAAAAAATCCTGCATAAAGCAGGATCTCACTTTTAAGCCGACATCCGTTTATTCGGTGGCTTTCTTATAGAATTCTGTAGCCTTTCCGGAAATCTTATTGAATTCCTCGCTTAGCGTCTTCTCCATATCCACTGCGGCTTCTTTTACATCTCTGCCAACTTTTTTGGCTTTACGTTTCAATTCTTCTTTCTCTTCTGGGCTGAGATTCTTGTATTTCCAGTAGGCGAATGCTCCGCCCGCCAAACCCAATAGGGCTAATAATCCTCCTTTTGTCATGGTCTTTAAATTTTTATTTAAACTAGATCCCTTTTCCCGGGAACTAACTTATTAGTACAAATTGCGGTAATTTGTTACATCTCCAGTTTCACTATTTTATTAGGTGAATTGTTTTGGTAATACCTCGCATCATTATTTTGCATCCTTCATATTTCGACTTGAAAAATTAAAATACACCAATTCTATTTAACTAATTATTAGTAACTTAGGGCTTTATAAAGTTATAGTGCCTCCTGTCTTGAAAATCTGCTAACTCCTACCAGTTATTAATATATCAGATATGAGATCTATTATCATTCCGGCCCTTTTATGTTTTATCTGCTTTTTTAATTCAGAACCTTTGAGAGCACAAACAAATCCTACGGTAGAGGAGTTGCAGAACTTCTTCAATGGTCAGCAATTACTCATTACCTATCGCGATGGGGAAGTACTATAAGGTACCTATTATTTTCTGGAGGTACATTATTGTCCTAATGGCTATTATGGCCTTTACGGCCGAACTGTGAAGAGAACGGTATTGGACAACGAACAACGGTCCAACTGGCAGGAATTTGGCACCTGGAAAATTACAACCCGCGACGATCTAAATGGAATCGAATACATAGCTACAACCGGGGCCCAGCAATTCTACCCTTTGTATAAATTACCTAATGGCGATATGTTTCTGCAAGAAGGAATTACAATCGTTAAGCAAGGCCTGGCAATTTGCCAATGACAGTCCTAATACCGCTGAAGGTAATATAGTAAATATGTCTTGGTTAAGTTTTTAGGTAAAAATACGTATCCACATCTCCGGTAATTAACCTTAACTTTGAAGAAACCACCTTTGTTCAACTTCATAATCAATCGCAGTTGGCATAAATTCTTACAGCATGGATTCTCAAGATTTTAAACCTTTCGAAAGTATTGGCCTTTGCTTTAGTGGCGGCGGATACAGAGCCACATTTTTTGCGCTTGGTGTGGTTTCGTATCTCAATAAGGTAACATTTAAAAACAAAAGCTTACTGCAGAATGTGGAAGCCTTGAGTACAGTAAGTGGCGGTACCCTTTTAGGCGTTGCCTACGCCAAAGCAGCACAGGACCCTTCAAAGAGTTTCCAGTCGTTTTTTTCTGAATTCTATTCTACTTTCGAGCCTGCTAATGACGTCCTGTTGGAGACCGCAGTAAAAAAACTTGAAGACGACAAGGTCTGGGAAGAACATTCGTATAAAAAGCGTTCGTTGATCAATGCCTTTGCACTTGCTTATGCCGAAATGGATCTGTTTAGTGGTTCTTTCAAGATGTTCGAAACCAGCCATTCGGAACATGTAAAGCACCTTTGTTTCAATGCTACCGATTTTTCCTTCGGACTCGCATTCAGATTTCAGAATACAGGACTTTTTGGCAACAAACCCTTAAGCAATAGGGACGTAGAAGCCATAAAATATAAAGTGCAACTAGGGGATATAGTCGCCTCTTCGTCCTGCTTTCCAATTGGCTTCGAACCTTTGGTGTTCCCGGACGATTACTTTAAAGACCACAACAATGCACAGTATAAAGCTGTAAAGGGCCTGGACCGATTTATCGATGGGGTAGGGATCATGGATGGTGGTATAGCCGATAACCAAGGGATAGGAAGTATGATCAATATCAGCGAACAGAAGAGTCGCGATAGAGAGCTGGATCTAATCATGGTAAATGATGTGGGAAGTTATAAAATGAATCCCTGGCAACAGGATACAACTCCTGTGGAAAAGAGCAATTCACTAAAAAGCAGTATTGCGAAGTTACTGGGTTATTTCGGCTTGAAACCGCTTTACTGGATCATTCTTGTCCTGGGATTACTTATCATTGTTTTAAACTCACTGGAAGTATTTAAAGGTCAGGCATGGACCTCCTTATACATAGTTGGAAGTGTTATTGCGGGGGTGGGCCTAACCCTCACCTTGGTAGGGATCGTTTTGGGAGTTACTAAGGTTTTTGGGTTAAGTGGTTTGAAAAGATTTCTGAAGGACAATATCCCGGAACCGCTGCTGGACGATGTAATGAGTTTTGAGAAACTGGGGATCGACCTGCTAAAGCGAATGCTAGCAGACAGGCTGACGTCGGGAGAAAAAATGATCAATGATATTTTCCTCAAACAAATACGTCGTCTAAACTACAAGCTACTATACACCAAAGAAAGCTGGAAAAACAAGCTTATTACTTCCACAGTCTATGCCTTGAATGGTAAGAAAACACCCTATTCTAATGACCTGAACTACAATAAAGACATAAAGCCTTCGCCTTCCAAACTATTAAAAAGCGTATGTCTTACGGCTTCCGAAACTCCTACCACACTCTGGTGGGACAAGACAGATATTGCCAAAAACCGCATGGATACGCTAATTGCCTGCGGGCAGTTTACAAGCTGTTATCAATTAATGGATTATATCCTAAGGTTGAAGAAAGATGTGAAAGATCCAAAATACGACTGGAGTTCCCTAGATGCCTTGTACAAACAATTATCTGTGCATTGGAAGGCCTTCAACAAAGATCCCTTATTTATGGTGGAAGAGTATAAGAATCAAATTAAACTTTAGCTCATTATAATGAGCTGGTTATTGATTCTTTAATTGCTTCAGAAGAAAAATATTGAGGAGTATAAACCAACTTATGCAACTAATAAAAGTAAATTTCTGAATCAATGGCAGTGTTTCTATCCCCCTCCCGGTTTCATAAATATAATAGTTGGTTAGAACCAGGATGAGACTAATAATTCCTAGAAAGAGTAATTTTCTATAGCCTTCCAAATACAAATGTCTGAACGTTAGTAAAAGTGCCAGGGCACCAAAGAATCCGGCAACGCGAACTACCGTGTCATGCGCGCCAAATGCCAGCCAGACTGTGGTAAGCATAGACAAAGCACCCAATGAGCTAATAAGCAAATGGATTCTTCGCTTTACGCGAAACAGGTTGGGAAGAAATAGCCAGATGAGCAACAAACTGAAACACAAGAGGCCTAATGAAATACGGGCGTAGATCTTTGCACTATTAATAACACCATTTATGGCTACATCATCTAGCAGATCGCACAAATAATTATACCGAATACTAAAACCCGGATGATCCGGTTGCACATAGGAACCTCCGGGATAGTGAATAGCGGCGATCACGTAGAACAATAAAAAGAATATAATTCCGGCAAGTGGGATCTTCATGATCCCTCGAATATTACTTTTTATTAGCTTTCGCATACATTAGTGATTCACCCAAATTGAAAGATATAAAAGATTTGACTTATGTGCTTTCGCCCGAATATCAGGTACTTAGAAAAAAAGAGGTACGATGAAAATAATTTCATTTTTAATTACCTTTAAAGCTTTATCAATTCCAGTTAAATTCTATGAAACTATCCTATTGTAAATTTCTCTTTGCGCTAACATTTTTCTGTACCAGTGCACTAATTGCACAAGACTTTTCAGCATTAAAATATCGAACTGTTGGCCCCGAACGCGGTGGACGTGTAACCTCGGTAACCGGAACTCCATTGGAGCCCGGCACCTTTTATCTGGGTGCTACCGGAGGCGGTGTATGGAAATCGGAAGACTATGGGACTAGCTGGAAAAACGTATCGGACGGGTTTTTTAAAACCCCTTCCATCGGAGCCATAGAAATTGCTGCTAACGATCCTAATATTGTCTACGTTGGGACGGGTTCGGATGGATTGCGAAGCAATGTGATTAGTGGTAAAGGAATGTATAAATCCATCGATGGAGGAAAGACGTGGGAGCATATTGGTTTATCGAATGTAGGCCAGATAGGGGCGGTAGAGATCGATCCTACCAATCATAATATCGTTTGGGTTGCAGCTATAGGGAATGCCTTCAGGCCAAACCCTGAGAGAGGTGTGTACAAAACTATCGACGGTGGAAAGACCTGGAATAAGGTCTTATTTATTTCAGACAAGACGGGTTTTGCCGATCTGGAATTATTGCCGGGAAATCCTAATATCGTATATGCTGCAGCCTGGAAAGCAGAGCGGAAGCCATGGACCATCATCTCCGGAGGAACTAATGAAGAAGGAGGTATTTATAAATCCATCAATGGAGGAAAAGACTGGGTAAAACTACAGGAGGGTCTGCCACAGGGCCTCATTGGGAAGATCGACCTGGCAGTTTCTGCTGTGGATTCCAGCGTCTTATACGCAGTGATCGAAGCTCCGGGGGAGGAAAGAGGCCTGTACAGATCTGTGAACCAGGGGAAATCCTTTAAACAGGTTTCCAGCGATGAGCGTCTGGTAAACCGGCCGTTTTATTACACCAATATAGAATTAGATCCTACCAATCCCGATATCGTTTATTCCAATGCGAACCCCTTAATAAAGTCTGTAGACGGTGGGAAAACTTGGAAGAGGATGAGCGTACCTCATGGCGACAATCACGATATATGGATAAATCCCAATAACCCCGATCTTCTTATTCAATGCAACGATGGTGGTGCGAACGTGTCTCACAATGGAGGTGAAACATGGTCAACACAATTTAACCAGCCAACCGCCGAACTATACCAGGTGGAAGTGGACGATCAATACCCATATTGGCTCTATGCAGGGATGCAGGATAATTCGTCTACCATCGCAGTGCCCAGCAACCCACCATCTTCCATTCAGTATCCGGGAAGGGGATGGATTATAAATACCGGTGGCTGCGAAACCGGCCCGGGTGTACCTAAACCCGGCGACCACAATATTGTCTACGCTAATTGTAAAGGGCGCTTTAGTGTATTCGACAAGCGCACAGGAACAGAGAAAGGATACTATGTAGGTGCATCTAATATTTACGGGCATAATCCGAAGGATCTGGAATACCGGTTTCAGCGGGTAGCCCCTGTACATGTATCACCCCACGATCCAAATGTGGTTTATCACGGCTCTCAATATCTTCATAAAACAACAAATGGCGGTGAAGCTTGGGAAACGATATCGCCGGATCTAACGGCCTTCGAACCGGATAAACAGGTTATTTCAGGAAGTCCCATAACCCGCGATATCACAGGTGAGGAATACTATAGTACCCTTTATTCCATCAGAGAATCTCCCTTAGTGAAAGGCCTTATATGGGTGGGATCCAACGACGGAGTTGTTTCTGTAACAAGAGATGGAGGAGCCAGCTGGAGCAATATCACTCCTAAGAACCTGCCTAAAGGAGGGCGGGTAGAATCTGTTGCTCCTTCTCATTTCGATCCGGCCAGGGCGTACATTGCCGTAGACAGACATTTACTGGGAGATGAGAAACCGTATTTCTATAAAACAACCAATTATGGCGCGAGTTGGGAGAAAATAACCAATGGTATACCCGAAGATTTCAACGCGAGAGTGCTTCGTGAGGATCCGGTTAGGCCGGGCCTTTTATTTGCCGGGACAGAGTACGGTGTGTTTGTGTCTTTTGACGATGGACGATCGTGGAAGGAATTTCAGCAAAATTTACCTGTAACGCCCATCACAGATATTAAAATATTTAGGGGAGATCTTATTCTAAGTACCATGGGAAGAGGTTTCTGGATCCTTGATAATATAACTACGCTACGGCAGCAGCAGCTGAGCAATCTTGGTAATTCTGCTGTATTGTTCAAGCCCGATAATACCATCCGCTATCGAAATCCGAAATCCACCTACACAGATTTCCCCGAATATCCCGGGGCAAGCGCGATTATCGATTATTATATTCCCGAAGGATATGAGGGAGGTGTACAAATAGAGATCTTAGATGAACAAAACCGGCAGGTGGCAACGATCTTTAGCGATAGTACGGAACTGGAAAGTAAAGAAGTTGTTGTGGAGGATATGAATTTAAGCGAGACCTTCCGCTATGTCGATAAAAAACTGGATCCCAAGCCAGGCCTGCATCGTTTTAGCTGGAATCTTCGCCAAAAAGGAGCATGGAGAAAAGATGAAGACAGGCGATACAGGGGTGGCCCGCTAGTGGCTCCAGGGGTTTATAAGGTTATACTTCGGGCAGGTGGGGTAACAACGGAACAAAATTTCGAACTCCTTATAGACCCGCGCATAGCCGAATCTGGAATTACAAAGGCAAATATCGAGGATCAATTAGCCTTTCAGAATCAGGTAATAGATCTGCTTTCCGAAGCCCGGAAATTGCAGGTTCAACTGGAGGAAGAAGCCGAGGAATTGAGTGGAAAAAAGGCAAAGGCTAAGCAAGAACGTCTGCAAAAGGTAAATTCAGTATTAAAAAAACTTAAGAACGACGAAGGTGCTTATCCCCAGCAAATGTTGGTTTCGCAGATATCTTATTTGCTCAATATGGTAAGTGGTGCAGACCAGTTGCCCGGTAAAGATGCCAGGGTTAGATTACAAAAACTTACAAATGATTTCAAAGATCTCACCAACAAATTCAAACAAGAAACCAAAAAGAAACTAGTCAAAAAAATACACTCAAACTATTTTTTTCAAAA
>CAJQNO010000164.1 GCA_905479745.1 uncultured Flavobacteriaceae bacterium
TATAAAACGGCTTGTCTTCACCCATTAGGAAAAGGAAACGAGAGTTGTGAGGGAAGTGTAAACGGCTCGTCGCTTACGTATTGTCATACGGCTGGAAAAGGAAATGATAGTTTAGGGAAATATAAAACGGCTTGTCTTCACGCATTAGGAAAAGGAAACGAGAGTTGTGAGGGAAGTGTAAACGGCTCGTCGCTTACGCTCCTCGCCACCCCGTTGGATTTGGGGCAATAAAAAAAGGTAAACGAGAGTTTACCTTTTTTTGCCCCAAATCTACCATGAACTTAACCTACTTATGCTATGGTATGATTCAAATATATAGGTTTATATTTTTCAAAATCCAAAGTTTTAGACCAAGGACCTCTTTTTTCGTTAAAATGCAAATATTAATAGGAATTTTTACCCAATGAGTCGTGAAAGGAGCGAAATATCGGGCTTTTTGCCAAAATATTATGTAGGAATAAAATTCGCTTTAACATTCTTTGTTCTTCAAAATAATTCATTTTTATCCAAATGAAATATCATTTAATGTAAAACGGCACAAATCTTATCGAACAAACATTATTATCCTAAAATGGATTGGGGGCAAAATGTTAGAATAAATTTATGCACTTTGCCCCGGCAGGTCCCCGATCACCACCAATATAGTTAAACGTGAGTAGTGGGGAATTGAATACGTCTTGCCTTCATCCATTAAGAAAGGGGTAAAGAGAGTTAAGGGGAATTGAATACGTCTTGCCTTCATCCAAGAAGAAGGAGGTAAAGAGAGTTAAGGGGAATTGAATACGTCTTGCCTTCATCCATTAAGAAAGGGGTAAACGAGAGTTAAGGGGAAGTGAGTGCGTCTTGCCTTCATCCAAGAAGAAGGAGGTAAAGAGATTAATGAGGAAGTGAATACGTCTTGCCTTCATCCAAGAAGAAGGAGGTAAAGAGAGTAATGGGGAAGTGAATACGTCTTGCCTTCATCCAAGAAGAAGGAGGTAAAGAGAGTTAAGGGGAAGAGGAAACGGCTCGTCGCTTACGCTCCTCGCCACCCCTTGGATTTGGGGCAAAAAAAAAGGTAAACGAGAGTTTACCTTTTTTGCCCCAAATCTTACCATGAACTTAACCTACTTATGCTATGGTATGAGTCAAATATAGAGTAAATATTTATACGGAAATCAGAGTTTTCCTACTTTTAGATAAAGCTTTCGTTAAAATCGTTAAAGTGCATGATTCAGCCGAATTTAGCCGGTTTTTTAACAGTTTAATAAGCACGTTCGGGATTGCCCTCATAGAAATGAACATAGGCCCTGTTCACCACTTTTTTTCCTCCTTCGGTAGGATAATCTCCTGTAAAATACCAGTCGCCTAAATTTTTCGGACATGCCTTGTGCAGATCTTCCACCGATTGGAATATCACCTTTACCTTTGCGTTGATATCATTATCACTTATTATCTCAGCTATTTTATCTGATAGTTCTTCGTCACTAAATGGGGCATACAACTCCTTCACGTGATTTATATGTCGTTCGCTAGTGTTTTCTAGCTCCTTCTTGGCCTTTTTATAGATCTCTTCCACGATTTCGTAAGTACCCCGTTCCCGATGTAATTGCAGCGCGGCCTGAAACGCAATCAAGTCTTCCAGCCTGGCCATGTCGATCCCATAACAATCGGGGTAACGGATTTGAGGGGCCGATGAAACCACAACGATCTGTTTCGGGTTTAAACGGTCTAGCATCTTCAATATACTTTTCTTAAGAGTGGTTCCCCTTACTATACTATCATCGATAATTACCAGATTATCTTCAGGCCTTACAACTCCGTAGGTTACATCGTATACGTGAGCGACAAGGTCATCCCTACTGCTATCTTCGGTGATGAAAGTACGGAGTTTCACATCCTTGATGGCGATCTTCTCGGTACGGATCTTATGCGCCTGTATTTCTTCAAGACGTTCGTTAGTTAAATTTGCTCCTTCCTTCAATATTGCCTCATTCTTCTGTTTGTTGAGCTCATTCTGAGCCGCATCAAGCATCCCGTAAAACGAGGTTTCTGCCGTATTTGGTATAAAAGAAAAAACGCTATTCTCCGTATCTCGGTCTATGGCGTCCAAAACCTTTGGCATCACTAACCTCCCCAATTCCTTTCGCTCCTGATAGATCTCTGCGTCACTTCCCCTGGAAAAATAAATACGTTCGAAAGAACATGATTTTCGCTCAAGGGGACTAAGAATTTCAGATTCGGACACCTTACCGTTCTTCTTTACAATAACAGCATGACCTGGTTTTATCTCTACGATCTCTTCAAACGGAACATTGAATACTGTTTGAATAGCAGGTCGCTCCGAAGCAATCACAACCACTTCCTCATCCTTGTAAAAATAAGCGGGCCTGATCCCTGCCGGATCCCTGAGTACGAACGAATCTCCATGTCCCAACATACCAGCCATGGTGTAACCGCCATCCCAGTCGCGAGCAGATTTCTTCAAGATCTTGGCAATATTGAGGTTCTCGGCAATAAAGGGAGATGCCTCCATTTTATTCATGCCAGCACTTTTGGCTTTCTTATATAATTTTCTAACGGCATCATCCAGGAAATGGCCAATTTTCTCCATCACGGTTATTGTATCTGCTTTTTCCTTCGGATGCATTCCCAGTTTAATAAGATTGTTGAACAACTCCGTAGTGTTGGTCATGTTAAAATTACCAGCAATGATCAGGTTTCGATGCATCCAGTTATTTTGCCTCAGGAAAGGATGAACATTTTCAACACTGTTTATCCCAAAAGTTCCATAGCGTACATGCCCCAAGAGTAATTCTCCTATATAGGGAATGTTCTTTTTCTGAGCTTCCACATCTCCTGAATATTCGGGATGTAATTTAAATTCGGTGTTGATGCGATCGTTGATCTGTGAAAATATATCCTGTATGGGCTGGGCCGCGTTGCTTCGCACCCTGCTTATATAGCGTTCGCCCGGGGAGACATCCAGTTTTATGCTTGCAAAGCCCGCACCATCTTGACCGCGATTATGCTGTTTCTCCATCATGAGATACATCTTGTTCACCCCATAAAATGCCGTTCCATATTTCTTATGGTAGTACTCCAACGGTTTTAGTAACCGTATCATGGCAATTCCACATTCGTGTTTTAAAGCGTCGCTCATGCATTGCGTAATAAGAACCAAAAACGCCCCGATTCTTCAGGGCGTGCGGTTAGGTTAATTCTATATCAAATTGAGTTAGATTCTGAAATTGTTTCAGTCTCTGATGAACTTCTTTGGGTGACAGATTTAGCAATCGCTCTGTGCCAAATTTCTCCACACAAAAAGAAGCCATAGCCGATCCGTAAATGATCGCGTTCTTCATGTTTTCAAAACTGTAATCTCCTGTTTTAGCCAAATAGCCGGCAAACCCTCCTGCAAAAGTGTCTCCTGCTCCTGTAGGGTCGAAGACTGCTTCAAGAGGTAATGCCGGTGCGTAAAAAATATCGTTGCCTTGAAATAGCAGCGCTCCATGCTCTCCTTTTTTAATAACTACATAATCCGGCCCCATATCCATAATTTTTCTCGCCGCTACAACCAACGAATATTCACCTGTTAATTGTCGCACCTCTTGATCGTTAATAGTTATCACATTAACTTTCGAAATTACATTCATCAGCTCGGCAAGCGTATTATCCATCCAAAAGTTCATTGTATCTAATATAATGAGCTTTGGCTCTACCATTTGTTCGATCACCCCAAGTTGTACCATGGGATGCAGATTTCCTAACATGACAACCTCAGCATTTGTGTATGTACTGGGGACTACAGGGTTGAAAGATTCAAGCACATTGAGTTCTGTGGTGATCGTGTCCCGTGAATTCATATCGTTGTGATATTTACCACTCCAGAAGAAGGTTTTTCCCGCCTCGATGATCTCCAGACCGGTAACATCCAGGCCTTTTTCCACGAACATGTCTATATACTGTTTGGGAAAATCTCCACCTACCACAGAAACAATGGCACCTTCAGCTCCGCATTGTGCAGCAGACAGACCGATAAACGTGGCGGCTCCCCCCAGGATCTTATCTGTTTTCCCAAAAGGGGTTTCAATGGCGTCGAACGCAACAGTTCCAACGATTACCAGTTTACTCATAAAGGGCTTGTTTTGAAAGATGCAAAGATACGTTTTTTATTAAAATAATGCACTCGTAACGAGAGATCACTTCCGCCCGAAATCGGCCGGAATTTCACCCCAGGCTTTGGTTTCCCATTTCAATATGCGGGTTGTATAATCGTTCTTTTTTAACCAGGCCTCGGCTCTTGCGATCAGTTTGAATAGTGAATCGTTTTTCGAAGTTCTTTTCAACTTTGTATTGCATTTCTTTTTCTTCACCCAGCCAATGGCGATCCTGCTGTCACTGTAGATCATCCGGTCGCTATTCTTCTCCTTTAGGTAAGCGATTCCGTGGACAAGCGCTAAGAATTCGCCCACATTATTAGTGCCATCCATAAAAGGCCCTTGGTGAAAAAGTTGTTCGTGGGTTTGGGTGTCTACACCTCTGTATTCCATCTTCCCTGGATTACCGCTCGATGCTGCATCGACAGCAATGGAGTATAGATTAGGTTCTCCAAATTTCTTTTTTTCTTCTGAAGTAAGGCTTTTCTTCTTCTTTGAGTTTTTTCCTTTATAGTCTGCGTATTCTTTATTGTAAGCTTTTTTAGCTTCAGCGAAATTGTCGAACGACATATACTGCGCACCTTTTACGCCTTTTATAGAGCGTTGGCATTCCTCCCAACTCCCAAAGATACCTGCTGGATTTCCAAACCAAACCACATAGAATTTCTCTTTTTTAGCCATTTTCTTCGGAAGTTATGAGTTGCTCGATCACCTTCGGAAAGTGCTCATATTCCAGGGAATGAATTTTTTCCGCCAGGGATTCGGGTGTATCTTCTTCCGAAATATTTGTGCAAGCCTGGAAGATTATGGCGCCTTCATCATATGCTTCGTTTACATAATGGATCGTGATCCCGCTTTGCTTTTCACGATTGTTGATTACTGCCTCGTGCACATGCTTTCCATACATTCCTTTACCACCGTAAGCGGGTAGCAGGGCCGGATGTATATTTATCACTTTATTGGGATATTTGTTCAGGATTATTTCAGGAAATTTCAGTAAAAATCCGGCCAAAACAATGAAATCGATCCCGGCTTTCTGCAAAATGCTAAGCACACCATTTTCACTATATAAGTCTTCCTTGTCAAAGTATAAGGATTTAATATCTTCATTTTTAGCTCTTTCCAGTACCTTGGCATGCCTCTTGTTTGAGAGGACAAGAACAACTTCCCCGGCAGGAGACGTTTTAAAGTATTGGATTATGTTTTGGGCATTGGTACCACTACCCGAGGCGAAAATCGCTAAGCGTTTCTTCATTCTGTAAGGTTCGATGTTGGAAGAAGTCTATAATAAATAGCAAAAGTACGGCAAAGGAGTTTTACTTCGCTCAAAATTTGTTAAATTGGTAATCACATTTATTAGTTAAAGTGGGGTTTTAAATTAAAATATTTTATTTTTGCCACTTAATTAAATTTAAAATCAAATATTATGTCAGACATTGCATCAAGAGTAAAAGCAATCATCGTAGACAAATTAGGCGTTGACGAAAACGAAGTAGTAAATGAAGCAAGCTTCACCAACGACCTTGGGGCAGATTCCCTTGATACCGTTGAGCTTATCATGGAATTTGAAAAAGAATTCGACATTCAGATCCCGGACGATCA
>CAJQNO010000165.1 GCA_905479745.1 uncultured Flavobacteriaceae bacterium
GCGAAGTTTTCGAGCGGTTTTTGCTGAAAGCAAAAAATTCCTCAGCGAAGTGCCCTTTCTTTTGCTTCGTTTTCTTTAGGCATGTAAAGAAAATGAAGAAGACAATAAAGGCAATGCAAAAAAGAAGAAATATGTAAAGAAATTATTTTAATACGGCATGTCAAATGCGAAGCATTCATGAATTCCTAAAACAATAGTAGCGCATGAATAAAGAAAATGAAGAGAATTAGAAGTGAGGAGTGAGCATAAACACATAAACAAACCCCAGGCAGCACACTTCTTTCAGAAGATATGACCAGTATCATTTATTCCCCCGATTTCGTAATGCATATTTGTATAATTCTAATTCTGAGATCATGAAAAATACAGCAACACACCACAGGCAGGACGAGGAATCAAAAAAAGCTGTTCCGGAAAAATTTAACGAACTGATCCTTTTAAAAAAACAGGGGGAGCGAGGTGTTTTCAACCAGGAATTGCTGAAAATTCTGCCGGAAGTAAAGAAATTTATCAACCGTAAGCTAGATGCAGCGGTACATAAAGGTCATTTTCCGAAGAGCAAATACAGGGCTGAAGATTTTATCGATCAATTGTTTATCGAGGTATACGACAACATTGAAGACTTGGAAAGCGAAAATGACTTCTATCTCTGGTTGTTTAAAAAAACCAACGAAATGCTAGATGCAACTATCGACAAGGAAGAGTTTGAAGATGAATTCTTTAAAAACATAGATGAGTACTCCGAAGCCGAATGGAAACAAATGGCCGAAAAGTGGAGTGCCGAGGCCGATGGCGACCTCATTATGCGGGAGGAACTGGAAGATGTCTCTTACCACAAAAGCAAGCAAACGCTACAACAGCTTTTTGTTGAGGATAACGAAAAAGCTCTGATCGAAAAACTGGACCGGGAACTCAGCGAAGAGGATATCAACAGGTTCACCGATCTTATCCTGAACAACTTCCCACAGCCCATGCATACGGTTTTCGAACTGTTTACCAGGCAAAAATTCACCCTGGAGGAAATATCGGAGATCATGGAGCGCAATCTCGAAGACGTGGAGAAACTTCTAAAAGAAGCTCGTGAGATCCTTTATAACAGCCTTTCGGCCTGGTATCCGAAGAAATAAGTGGTATTGATATTGATTTTTGTTAAGTGAGTGGTGAATAGTTAGAAGAAACTCTATTTTCACTAATACAAGTCTGGGACAGTAATTGAAAAAACAAATCACAAGCGCCAAATTTCAAATAAATTCCAACTACCAAGTACCAAATCACAATAAAATTTAAGATTCAATTAGTCAAAATTGGACTTTGGTAATTGACTATTATTTTTTTTTGAAAATTGTGAGTTGTGATTTGTAAGTTGTTAGAAGTTAGAGGTAAATGGTGGATGGTTGGTACTCACAGAAAAATTTTAGATTTCGATTTGTAGCAGCATTGTCTTTTTTCAGAATAGTTAATAGCTCCCGATCATTATATAAAACTCTGTCTATGCTATAATCTACCGTACCGATTAGATAAAATTTAACAAATTATCTTCCCAATCCTATTTTCTTTCATTCAAAGGCGAAAATAAAGAAATAAATTTTTCCATGCACAACGAAAATTTTCTATAGTCAATTTGAGCTAAAAAAACTAATTGAAAAAAAATTTATAGTTGTGCATAACTGTGTAACAATAATCAAGAATACTAAAAATATTGCTTAATTTATTTTATCGGCTTTAGCTGGCGAAAATTTATCACCACTACATATTGGGCATTTTGGATTCTTGAGAAAATAATACGGTAAATACAATAACCCACAAAGTAAGAAGAAAACTAACCAATTAAATTTCTTAGTAGGATTTACATTTCGTTTGCAAAGATTGCACCATTTTGGAACTGCCATAACTAACTTTCTTAATTTTTAAAATTTATTTAAATTGAAATAGTTTCATCAACAATTATAACTACTATATCTACAGAGAAATGTTTGTAATACTATTTCTTCAATTTAGGATCCTCTTTCACCACCAATTGGCTAAGTTCATTTATTGGATTGTTTCTAGGATTCGTGAAGATGTATTCATTAGCTGAATTTTCTAAATAATCAGGACCAATCCAGAGTATTATAATTATCGATTTATTTTATTCTACCTAATTACCAATCATTATTGGCCTATTCTTTCTCTTTTGGCTTTAATCTGTTTCGATATCTGCGCCATCTCTCTTGCATCAACATGTTGAGAAATATTTGTCATCGCCTCCTTATAATACGATTCGAGTACTTTGGCAACAGGATTGTATATTCCAACATCCTCCATTAGAATAACCATTGTAAGTGACGAAGTCGGACCATTAAACATCCCTATGCTATTGGCATTAACGGGCTTTGTATCCAATTCCACTGTTTTTTTCCAAAACTTTTCACCGTCAATCGGATCTGTAGCTGTAAGAATAATTCGCCCTTTATGATAAAATGTTCCTCCAAGTTTATAACAGGTTTTACATTTAACAGATTCAAGAAATGACAATGGCCTTTTACCGAAGTCTCCTTTTTCAGTAATCATTTCCACCTCGATTTCAATTGCAAAATCACTACTAAGTTTATCGCCGTAGACCATTTCATCTCGTGTGTTAAAAGGGCCTTTTATTTTAAATCCATTGGCATTAAGGACCTCTTCAAAATCATCTGCCATATTTTGAACGAAGCTTGAATAGGGTTGAACCAAAATATCATTTTCTCCATCTGAAAAAACAGGATTTATAATCGCAACACTTAAGCTCTCTTCGGTGATTTGAGATCGCTTCTCGGGAGTATAGCCAAAATTAGGCTTATATTTTGTGGGGACCACTTGTTGGGTTGTTCCACATCCTAGAATAAAGAAGGATATAATTAAAGAATATAAAAATTGATTTTTCATATCGCTTATATTAAGAATTAGTGATAAGCGAATATGGAAACTATTTAAGAACAGGAAAATTCATAATGAAAATCTCAAGAAATCTGATGAAAATCTGCATTACTTGATAATTATTTAACTATAGATAGATTGAAATCGTTTCTTAACTTCATCCTTATAAGTATCCTTAATCTGAAGCGCATGGCCTGCAATAGAAAGACGAGACCCATTGATTCGACCTTGAAGTATATTTGGCGAAAGATTTACGATATATTTATCGTTGATACGAATGAAATTATAAGGTAAACGACCCGCTAAATCCCTCAAGGAAGACTTTAATAGAAACTTATGTCCATCTTTAGTGAGAAACCACAAATAATTAGTTCTTAAATTAATAAATGGCGAGTCTATTCTCTGATCTTCTGATTTGGATTCTAAAAATGGGGAGACTGTAAAGAAACATATATCATCATATAAAACCGGTACTTGGGTAAGATCATTCATTCCACCCTCCTTTAACTTGTCGAGATAGTTTGTGAGTCCCAGGATCGAAGTTTTCGGAATGAAATGATCAACCTGTGATTTATTAAGAACCGTCTGGATTACTCTCAGCAACTGCTTTGTGTCTAAGTGTGGCTTCGTCTTAACCATAAAATGGTCATGGTGAGTTGCCAATCCTTCAAAAAATGTCGCGTCATCGGAATAATCCGTCACATAGATAAAAGGAATATGATAATCGTCCCTTAATCGCTTACCTAATTCCAATCCTGTTAATTCTCCTCGTAATTCGATATCTAATAGCACTAAATCAGGTCGCTTTTGCTGTATGGCTTTTTGTGCTGCCTCTACGCTAGGACAATAATCGGCGATTGAGAAGTGTGAGGCGTTTAAAGCGTCTTTCATTCGTTTATAAAGTAAAGACTCATCTTCTACGACCAGAATATGTGCTCTCGTTTTCATAAAGTTTTAATGGGAAGTGTAATACAGACCATCACACCGTCTTCCCCTTTCAGTGTGAAAGTCCCTCCTCGTTCCAAAGTTAATAACTTCATGGCTTCCAGTCCAAAAGAATTGAGATCTTCCAGTTTGAAATCTTCAGATAAACCTACACCGTTATCACTTAGTTGTAATATATAATTGTCCTTTCGTGTATCAAATCCTATTGAGATAACACCTTTGTCAAGAGGGAAAGCGTACTTACAGGAATTAGTAACAAATTCGTTCACAATTAATCCTACAGGGAATGCAATGCTAGTTGTCAACCGTTGACCACTTCTAATTTTATAAAATATTTCTATATTATCATTTCCATATGAATTCCGAACATGCGTAATAATTGTCTCAATATATCCTTTCGCTTCAATGTCGGAAAACTCATTAGCCTTAAAGAGTTGAGTGTGAACCTGGAACATACTGTTTATTCGATTCTGTAAATCGTTTAACCTTTCCTGATAGGACGCATCCGTAAATTTTCCTTTAGCCAATCCTATGAACAAATCGATAAACGATAGATTGTTTTTTAGCCTATGGTGTAACTCTTTATGTAAACCTTCAATCTCCAATTTCTGGTTTTGTATTAACATTTTGGTTTTCTTTTCTGTAATGAATTTTTTATATAAGAACACGATCAAGAGAATGGATGCAGACAAACCAATTAGAAATATCCATTTCTGAAATTTTTGTTTTTCTATCGCCAGATCCTTGTTTATACTCTCATTGGTTAATCTCAGGTTTTCAATTTCTTTTTGCTCCACATCAAATCGCACACCAGCGTACTTTTGTTCCATTAAATATTTTGCATTTGATATGCTATCAGTTAAAATCGCATAACGCTGAAACTTCTCTGGTACTGGCGATGGTAAGTGTAACAAATAATATAAAGCTTCTTTTTCGGCATCCGGACTCTTAATTTGGCGGGCTATTTCATAGGCTTCTGTAGCATAATCCTTTGCCATTGCAGGTGAACTGAATAAATAAAACTCTGTTAAGTGAATGTAAGAAGCAAATTGCCCAACCAAATCCGCATTTTTAATGCGAGTAGACAACGCTTCCTGCATCAACTCCAAGCCAGCTTCATCACCAGCCTGAAATAATGTAAATCCATAATTATCCTTCAATCGTGCTACCGTGCTAACGGAGACTAACTCGATCGAGTCTTCGAGTGCAGTCCGAAACCAGTGCAATGCTTTGTCAAATTCTTTTAGTTTTCTGTAATTATTAGCAAGATTATTTATCGACTTCAACCTTCTCGATGGAGTTGCTCCTGTTCTTGCCAGATTCAGATATATTTTTTCAGCTTTTTTATGGTCTTGAAGATTGGTATATGCATTTCCAAGTGCCAGATTCAAATTGTAGTGAAATTTAGATTCCGGGTAGTTCTGAAGGTATCTTAATCCATCCGTAGCACTCACCTGAGCACCCTGGTGATCGCCCAGGTCATTTTGTATGTTCGTAATATTTACAAGTATCTTTGCGCAATTAATACTGTCAGGGATTGTTTTCGCATATACCAAAGCTTTTTTATATGACTTATAAGACTCCAGAGGTCCTTTTAATTTCCTGTAGACAGCGCCCTTATTAAAATAGCCCATCATTTGCCAATAATAGGAATTTTCTATCTCTCCCATAATTATAAGGCTATCTGAATACTTTCGAATACTATCCAATCTACTATCCTTATAAAGCAACTTAATCAAACTAATGATAAGATGTGGACGTAATGTATCATTCTCATTGTTTTTAGTATCGACAAGGCCTTTCATCACAGCATTTTTCCGTTCCTTTAATGAAAAGGAGTCGTTTTCTGCGGTTTTATAAAGATCGTTCACGTTCGAAAGGTTCTGGGCAATCGATTTCGGTAAAACCAAGATGGCCAACGTGAAAATAAGACTGATATTAAAGAGGGACGATTTCATAAAAAATTCATCCCTCCAAGTTACAAATTACTAGTCATCTACAGGCTAATTCCCGTTAGGATCTGTGTCCTCATTTTCCTCTTCGCCTACGGTGGCTACGGATTGAGATGTTTCAATTACACTCTCAGGAGTGCAGGAAAAATTGGAGGTGCCAAGTATAATTATAGCACAAGCAAAAATCACTTTTTTCATCTCTAAATTGTTTAGAGGTTCGACAAAGTGTCCTTGTGCCGCGCGGCTTTAGTGTGAGTAGAGAATAGATATCGGACTTTTTAACTGCATCTCACTTGCAATTATCTTTCTCCATTTTATATAGTAAAGGTAGACAGGTATATAATAAACAGAGTTCCCATTTAGGAACTTCAAATTAGAAATATGTGCCCTTTTAGGTTATATAATTGCCATTTGCTGAAGTTTTAACAACAATTGCTTGTCGTTCTCCACGTCAATTATGTCATAAATCTTTTTAAGACGTTTCAGTATTGCCTTATACTGGATGGGGATTTTGCCACTTTGGAAGTGATTGTGCCAGTCATCAATAGAATTAATAAAAGGTAGTAGTTCAATAATTTTCATATCGGTTTTATCCAGATTGTTTACGAATTCAAAACGACCTTTTTGTTCTTCGTGTACTCCTTGACTGTAATATCGATGTCCATCCAAAATCCTCCGTGTGGCAATAAGCAGTTCATCTGTGCTGTCCTTAGTTTTAAAGACATATCCTTCAGGATTGTATTTAGCCATTACCGGATGTACAAATCTTATTTCGTCATGGGAGCTGTATACCAATCTAGGAATATTAATTTTTAGCTCGAGCAATTTGGCCATCAATGCTTGACCATCTATCAAGACTCTACCGGGAGGTTGTCTTCTAAATGAAAGGTCTATAATTAGCAACCCAACAGGATTAGTAACTTTAGAACTATTCAGAATTTGAAAGCCTTTGTCACAATCGAACGCGGTGGAGAGTTTATCATTAGGATATGCTTCAGAGAGGACCGATATTAAGTCCTTCATCGCATGCTGTTCGTCTTCTACTATCAGGAAATGCTTCATTTTATAAAATATCTAAGGCTATCGCGATTTCAGTTCCCTTATTCTTTACCGACTTAAACCTAAATTCACCATTTAATTCATTGATTCGATTTTTCATGTTGGAAAAACCAATACCATTTAACAAGTCAATTTCATCAAAGCCCTTTCCGTTGTCAATTATTGAAATCAGAACTTTTTCTCCTGTTTTTTTAAAAACAAATTTAGACTCGGTTGCTCCAGCATGAATTCGAATATTTGAAGCTGCTTCGTTTATTACCAAATAAAGGTTTCTTTTTATAGTGTCATCAATAGCCTGCCATTCGATGGTTTTTATCCCTTCGTGATAAACTTTTATTCCATCTCTATGTAACCCATATAAAAGCGTTAACAACTGACTGTCAAATTCTTCTTCATAAAATGGCAGTTGTTGAAGTTCGTGGGATAAAACTCTAATATGATTCTTTACTTTTCTAACCCGTTTGGCGATTTGTTTTTCACCTTTTGCGAGTAAATCAAGCTCTATGTCTTCTAAAACTTTGGCTTTGGAATCGTGAAGATCCCTGCCTATTTTCTGATGTTCCAGTTGTTTAGTTTCTACAATTCTCAATTTGTTGGCATCCTGCAGTTTCTTTCTTCTGTTCCTGGCATAAATAAAGAACAAAATGAATGCAGCAAATGTAGTAACTGCAAATATGCCATTCCGCTGTTTCCTAATCGTTTCATTTTGTAAACTAATCTCTTTTCTAGCATTTTCGTTTCTCAATAGCAGGTTTTCCTTTTCTTTTTCTGAAGTTTGATATTTTACATTCGCCTCTTCAATAATTTGGGACTTTTCATATGATGCAAGACTGTCAAGGACTTTAATATAATCCTCATAGGCTAGTATTAAATTGGACTTCTTATCCTGGTGCTTGAAAATTTCAATTTCTAGCATTAAAGCTTCCGCATATAATTCCAAATATTCATTTTCGAAAGAAATAATTTTTGACTCCTCTAAGGACGTTAGAGCAACTTTATAATTTCCTGTCTTCAATTTTAATTTTGCGTAATTAATTAAAATTCCCACTCTGTCAAATGGATTATCAATCTCGTTCACCATACTCATTGCCTTTTTAGACATTACAAATGCACGAGAGTTGTTCTGCTTCTCATAGACCTCAGCTAAAGCAAGATAAACTGTACTCAAGCCTATATTATATTCATTCTTCTCAATGATAGAAATTGAATTTTCCAGCATACGTATCCCATTAATAGTATCTCCAATGGCAAATGATATTTCACCTGAAATAGTATTCATCATACTGTCATAGTAAATTATATCCATATTGACATTTAGGGGTCTGGCTTTTTCTAAGTAAAATAATGCATTATCAAAATCTCCCATCTCCTTAAAGCAACTACTTGCATTTATAAGAGATATCATTTCACCTTCACTATCTCCAAATTTGCTAGCTATTTCTGCAGATTTTAAATATAAAGGTATAGCCTCATCATACTGACTTTTCTTTAAATATAGATTTGCAAGATTTGTATTTAAAGTAGCGCGAGTTAGTTTAGAGTTTTCCGTATTCTCATTTTCTATTAGTTTAAATCCAATGTTATAAAAATATCTGGCAGAATCAATTTCGTTATTCGCTTCATAATATACTCCTCTAGCTGACATATTTAACGCCGCAAAATCAATAGAATCAGCAGTATATTTGAGATACATATCAGCAGAATCAATATACTGAATTGCTAATTCAATATCAGCTAAAAGGTAATATTCAATGCTAATTCTTCTATATAATGTATAAAGTTTATTGTATTCTATCTGCCTGGCCAGTTCGAGTCCTTCAAGTAGATAAGTTAAAGATTCCCGATTTGAAATATTTGTGTTTGATAATTCAATATATGTCTCAATCTTTTGCTTATCTGTTTCTAATAATAACCTATTAGTTAAACTATCAATAAGTGATTGCTGTCCAAAACTAGATATGCAAACGCACAATACAAATATTAGAAATAATTTTACTCTCATGTCATCTAAATTTTCTTTTAAAATAAACAGAAAGAGTCAGTATTTCAAGGTTTTAGCATGGAAATAACGATATAAATTATCACTTGACCTAATTGCAATTTCATCTCTTATAGATTGAATTTCATCAGGATTTAATTTTAATTAAGTGAATTGTTAGTATTAAAGTTTAAAATATTCTATAAAATCTTTATAGTAGAGTTAGCATGGCGGAAAATAAACATTGAATTTAAATATTTTTATCCATTATTAATTTGACCTGAAATCTTAACCGCCAACAACTCCGCATCGCTTTGCTCCTGAATCTCGGAGCTTTTGTTCACCTATACTAACGAAGAGGAGTTTTCCGGCTACGCCGGAATTAAATTTCATATAGTGAGAAGTGAATGGTGATTAGAGGCCTTATCTAAACTAAAAAAGTCCGGGGCTGAAATTGAAAAATCAAATAACCAGCACCAAATCATAAATAAATTCCAACTGCCAAGAACCAAATCTCAAATATATTCCAATATCCATTGGTTTAAATATTGTTCATGGATCATTATTTGTTTTTTGAAAATTGTGAGTTGTGATTTGTAAGTTGTTAGAAGTTAGAGGTAAATGGTGGATGGTTTGGGTCGTGGGTGTTTGATTTTTATTATGGGATTAGTCTTTTGGACAAAAGAAAAATAAATTTACTGAACAAGTATTAATTTAAACCGGCTCAAACAAATCTATCCTTTCCTATCTAGGTCAGTCACTATTGATAAAGTGATTACTCATTCCTGATTATTTATACTAATTTTCATACACACAATTTCATAATTACATTAAGTAACCTATTATTTTGTGAGGGTTCTTACGGATTCCCGTAACAATTTACAAAATGAAATAAGTAGGTTTGAATTGGTAACTAGACGTCCTAAAAGGGAGAAAAACAGTACACACATGTCGATCTCAAGTCATATGTATCAATTCCTAATAAACCTTACATTTCTGCTAGGTGCTGTTTCTATTATAGGCCAAACTCTAACGGTTCAAGAGGCAACCCAATATTTATCTAAAACGGTTAATGACGATATCCAGGAACAATCTTCACCTTACGGGGGTGATCGATATGTGACAATCGACCTCACCGATACTTATTTGACAGTACGCTACCATTGGTCCAACAATGCAGATGTACTTTCGGCCGAGGGAGTTTACAGCGGCAAGGACTACAATGAAATCGGATTCGACATTAGAGATGTCAAGGAAGTCTTCAACTCCAAATATCGCGATAAGTTTGCGGTGGCCCTTAAGTGCTCGTCCGGCACTAAACGATGTTTCAACTTACTCGCGGAATCACTTCGTTTGAATTTTTCTACTGAGTTTGCCGACAGGCCCAATGCTGTAAATCACTATGAATACCTCCATCTCTTTTATCTGAATAAGCGAATAAACCAATATAAATCTTTACTGGCATTAGAGTACATCCTGTCCTCCGTAAACGCGGAATACACCAAAAGTATTAAGAAGGAAATCGCCGATCTTGAAGGAAAGACCAATGGAAAAGATGTAGTGGATCTTACACGATTGAAAGGGGTGTTTCAATTTGACGCGGTACTCGGAAATCAACTCCGGGTTGTGTTTATTCTGGATTCCGGAGCCAGCGATGTGTCTGTCACTCAAAAGGTTGAACAACAACTACTCAACGCTGGTATAATTCAGCAACAAGCTTACCTCCCACCCGCTTTATACAGTATCGCGGATGGTAATGTCGTTGAATCAAGGCGATTTATTATCCCTTCAATAAGGGTTAACAACACGGTGGTGACCAATGTAACCTGTTCTGTAAACGCTTCGGCTAACGTAATGCTATTGGGCAAGTCGTTCCTAGACAGGTTTTCGAGTTGGAAAATAGATAATGATTTAAACGAACTCATTCTTGAGTACTAAACACTAATATATGGGACTATTCTACAATGCACTAAATGGCCCTTTAACGGGAAAAAAGGTGATAGGTATAGTTGTTTACATGATCTTGGCGGCCATTAGTATCTGGGCCACGTCTGAATCAATTTATGCCTCATTCAACATACCAAAATTCGTATCGTATCTGATTGGGGTAGCTTTTGTCTTTACTATGGCACTTTTGCTCAGTGTAATAAAGGATTCCCTGGACTCACGGCGCGTAAGCATCTTCAAAATAGTATTCGTTTGCATAGTTTTTTTAATTCTCTGGGGTGTGAGTTTAAGCACCAATTCTCACAAATTATTTACACAGCTCAAACTACAGGACATTCGTAAAAATGAACTGGACATCGCGACCATAGCCTTGGAAAACATTGAGAAGAATAGTACTTCAATAGGAACCGAAGTAATTAATGACTACGAAGTTTTTGTTACTAGCAGGATCCAGGATTATAAAAAAGAAGTAGTAAATGTAGATAATTGCGGGCATGGTCCTGTGGCTGACACCTTAATGAGCAAGGTTCAGCGGAGTATGCCTGGTTCGACCTTTACCATTCCCTCTGGAAGACCGAAAACACCGGCCGGATGCCGAAAGCTGGCGAACGATATGGCAGATCTAATGACGACGGAAATGGTAAATCGAGTCACTTCCATGCGAATGAAGTTATCGGAGCTTAGTAAGTGTGACAATAATAACAGAAGACTGGAACTCCTTGGAGCGTTGAAGGAAAAGAACGACTTTACAACCGATTTCACCAGCCTTGAAGTAAAAGAAGTTATCTCCGAGTCCCATGAATACTACAATCAGCTATACGAATGCTATAACGAAGGACTTGTTCAGAGCATTGGTAGGGTATCTGAATTTACCGATGCCAGACAGCTTCAAAACAGGCTTGAACTGCCTGTACCCAGTATTAACCTGGAAAAGATAGCCGCACTTATTCCATTCGTAAAGAACTACCCAAGGGAAGATCCGGGAGCCTATTCTGATTCACTTATTCTTAGTATCGCAATTGCATTCATCTTAGACCTAGCGGCGTTTATCATTTTCTATTTCGTAATCCTAAAAGAAGACTAATATGGACAATAAAAAAGACAAGTGGGATATAGAACACGATCTTCCGTCTGCGGAATCATCAGAAGAAACTACCAAGCGAGAATCGATATCAACCGTAGAGGAAATAATAACTGGCCAATTACACAAGAACCTGGTTGTGTTTGCCGGCCCCAGGGAAACTGGAAAGACAGTGGCCCTAATGCGTCTAACCCATTTCCTTCGTAAGAATCGCAATACCAAAGTGGAACCCGATAGAACGTACAGGAACGATGCGCGTTACCAGGAATCTGTGAAAGCCTTTTTGGACGATCTGCACACCCCTGATTTTAGTCCAAAGCGTACAGGAAAAATCGATTTCCTAGTGCTGGATGTGTTTAAAGGTTCGGAAGTGTTTTGCCAATTTCTAGAGGCACCTGGTGAGGCATTTTTTAATACGGATGATCCTCATAACACCAATTTCCCACCTTATCTAACTAAGATTCTGAACAATCACAAGCTTAACAAGGTGTTCATTTTCTTCTTTGAGGAGAACATGCTGGCCAAAAGTGACCCCTTGGCCTATTCCAAATGCTTGGCTCGCTTGGTTGGAATGATGAACCGTAAAAAAGATGATGTTATCATCCTTTATAACAAGTCCGATAAGCTTCGTCAATTGTATGACAGGAACAAGCCTAATGTGCGAGAATTCAAACGCCGGCTATACAACAACGATTATTACGGGGATTTCCTAGGCGCCTTGAAAGAACTGGGGATACCCGTAAAGTTCGTAACCTTCTCCAGTGGTGACTTCAGCCAGATTCCAGGAAAAGACACCGAGCGCTGGACACATTCAGATGACCACTACCCCGATACACTGTGGCGTAATATTACCGGTTGTTTTAAAGGAATAAAATGGTTCTAAATGGGGGAAGATGGCATAAATATCAATGTATTCTTCTTTGGCTCTCCTGGTGATGGTTTCGCCGCCTTCCCGGCCGATTACACTAGGCTGGTTAGTGGCTACGATCGTGCAGAACGAGACTATAAGCTGGAATGCATGTACGAGATAACACCTGCAAATTCGGTGATTCGCTACGTGGAATACGGACTTACTGGTGAAGGACAGCACGGAACTTCACGTGGCGGCCGTAATTTTGGAATCTGGGTGGAACTGGAAGGATTGATGGTAAATAGCAACGGCCAGAAAAAAATCCTTGATTTCCTAAAGGAATTCGTTCAAATGGGAATCATTAACAAGGCCCATGTGCTTAAAGCTTCGGGATCCTCCAAGCACTACACAATCTTCTCCTTTAACGAAGTATCCGAAAAACTGGTTCAATTACAGAAGGTATTTGCTGCAAACTTTGTGAATGATTTCCATACATATTTCGAGCCCGTCAATGAAGATAGTATTCGAAAGATCGATCTCAACCCTGCACCAAAAAAGGAGCGCAAGAGTAATCAGGCCTACTCCAGTAAAGACCTTTACAATCCTCAAACTAAGACCTATCAGAAGATAGCCATAAAGGAGAAGGAAAGGGCAGCGGCTCCTAGAAAGGAATATCACAAAATAAATGCATTTGTACTACTTGTATTGCTGTCACTCATTGTTTGGCAGAGTGTACAAACCTGTAGTTCAATAAGGTTTAAGGACCAAGTGAACGACCGACTTAAAAAATTGGAACGTATCGGTGACTCCCCTTCCGAATTTATGGAAAAGCAAGAAGGTGAAGTAACTATGAGCACTATAGAGATGGATGATGAGCCCAAAGATAGCATTACTCCAGTCCCTAACCATCCAGGAGTGTATGAAGTGAAGTCAGGTGAAAATTTGAAACAAATTGTCATTGATTATAACAATAATTATGGTACTGACTTCAATACGGATCAGATAAGAGTCTTAAACGGTATTAACAAGAATCATGATATAAATGCTGGTCAGGAGATTAAATTTCCGAAAGAAAACGAAGAACAGTGAGTCATTTTTGTCCGAAATTCAAATGTCCCAACAGGGTTGTGGTAGGCAAACCACAGGATCCCGATGTCATCAACATAGTGTGTCCTCGTTGCGAGCATTTATTGTATTCTTCGGAGGCTCGTACTAAAAAGTTTAAGTCCCGACAAAGGATATATGTGATGGCATTGTTGGTAATGGTTTTGGGACTTACGGCTTATATTAAGCGGGATGTTTTTGAAGCTAACCCCAGAATAAGTACAAATGAAGTAACATTGCAAAACAAAGTAGAAACCCATGGGGCCAGGTCGACAATTCGTAGCTTTTTCCAACATTTAAACAATAGAAATTACGCGGAAGCATATAAACTAACGGACCATGCCAAATGGAATAATGTAGAAAGTTTCAGTGATTATGTTAAGTACTGGCGAAATCTGAAGATCATGCGGATGTCCAGTAAGTCATATTATTCACGCTATAAAGCGGATTCTATAATTCATGTGGTTTACAGCGGCGTACAGGATGAAACAGGTGTTAATGAAGTACGAAGTTTTGACTATCACATGCGCCAATACGGCAACGATTGGCGCCTGGTGCGCATCTTCTTTGCTATGGACCCAGAGACTGACATTCTAAAAAATAGCGAAGTGCCGAAGAGCAGTGACCAGGCTGTACGCTCTTTCCTTTCTTTCCTTAAAATGAAAAAGTTTAAGAAGGCCTATCGATATACCAACAATCCTTCTTGGGGAAACGAATCCCGCTTTATCAGCCAAAATGGTTTTGGTTGTATAAGTGATGTAACGGTTTATAACATACGCCATGTAAAGTCCATCGATGCCCAAACCGATGTGGTCTACGCTTCTTATTATGCTACCGATCCATGTAACGAATCAAAGGAACATCAGCTATATTTCTATGTTTCCCGTAAACTAGACTACTGGCGGATTGTTAAGGCAGTAAAGGAGTTTGATGAAGAGGTGTGATTTTAACTTATTCTTTCCCTGATTCAACAACCCTCTTCATCGTATTCAAAAACGCCCGATAAAAAGCCTCATCCTTTGCATAAAGCTTGTATAAATCAAGCTCTTTCCTTCGCTGGGAAGACATCACATCATCAAGGATCTTCTTAAAAGCGATATCCCTGTTCTGAGAATCTGGATTTTCAGCAACTTTTTGTTGATAGTCCGGGTGATCTTTTATTTTTTGACCTAGGGAAATAAATTTTATCCGCTGGGCTTCAGGAGTTTCGTTCCAGCCATGGAACCATCGCTCATTGAAAGATCGAACGATTACATCCAGTGGATCTTTCACCTCTTCTCCTCCATGCGCTCCTCTTGGATTCGGATTCTGAGGATCAACCTCAGTTTCAGACTCGTCCAATCCAATGATGTGATTTAATTTAGTCCGTTCAAGACCGTAAGTAGATAAATCCACCGACTCTAAGAGTTCATCGATCTCCTTCGTTTTGGATGGAACAATCAATTTTGGAATTAAAAATTTTAAAAACCAAAAGAGCTTTTCCCAATCTAATATCTCAAATGGTAAAATCGAGGCCATTTGCCCGTAGATTTTCACAAACTGCTTCGCCTTTATTTTAAAGTCAGCCTTTTCTTCATCTTCCAGTTCTAAATCTACATTAAATCGAGCTGCAGCCTTGTCGATAATCGGACTCAATTCCTGGGCATCTACTCCTTCAAAATATTTTAGCACAAAGTTTTCCACCTCGTCTCTTTCGTACACACCCACCAAGTCCAGCACTCCCTTAAGTTCATGGAGCACATTGACATCAGTGGGCGACGTTAGGGATGTGGAAGTGTAAAAGGGATCGAAAGCTTGTTTAATATCGTCAACGTTATTGAAAAAATCTAGAATAAACAAATCCTCAGTCTTTTTCCCGAGGCTGGGTGCAGAACGGTTCAATCTGCTTAAAGCCTGAACAGCCAATACACCCTGCAACTTCTTATCCACATACATGGCGCACAATTTCGGTTGATCGAATCCGGTTAGGTACTTGTTGGCCACAACCAAAATACGGTATTCATCTTCGTTAAACTTGTGCCTGGTATCTTTCTCTGGAAAACCGTTCAAATCCACTTCTGTGTATTCTATCCCATCCACTTTTTTACTACCAGAAAATGCCACTAATATTTTAAAAGGATCACCTTTAGACTTGATAAATTGTTTTAGGGATAAATAATAGCGAATAGCCGACGGTATACTTTGGGTGATCACCATTGCCTTTGCCTTCCCTTTAAGTTTTTTGGTGTTATAGATTTTGGTGATGAAATGGTCCAACATCACTTCTGCTTTGGTGGCAATGGTCCTACGATCTTTCTCAACAAATGCTTTTAGTTTTTTCTGAGCTTCAGATGTGTCGAATAATGGATTCTCCTGAATGGATTTCTCAATCTCATAATAACTCTTGTAAGTTGTGTAATTTGCGAGTACGTCCAAGATAAATCCTTCCTCGATCGCCTGTTTCATCGAATAGAGATGGAAAGGTTTGAACGAGCCATCTTCCTGCTGCGAACCAAATCGTTCAAGCGTTGCATTCTTCGGAGTAGCCGTGAAGGCAAAATATGAGGCGTTACCTTTCATTTTACGCTTCCTCAAAGATCTCAACACGATGTCCTGGGCATCTTCTTCCTCTTCTTCACCGAATGCCTGGTTCATTTTTCCTGATGCAATTCCGGACTGTGAACTATGGGCCTCATCGATGACCACAGCAAATCGCTTTTCACTCAAATCTGCAATACCATCAACGATATAGGGGAACTTTTGAATGGTTGAAATAATAATTTTTTTACCCTGTTCCAGATTTTCTCTTAATTCCTTAGAGGAACGCGCCGGTGCTACGATATTTTTTACTTCGGAAAATTCTTTTATGTTGTCTCGTAATTGTTTGTCCAGCAACCTTCTATCAGTGACCACAATTACAGAATCAAATAACGGTTTGTCTGAAGATCGCGCACCTCTCACCTGTTCATTTTCCGGACACAATTCTATTAGTTGATAGGCCGCCCAGGTTATGGAATTAGACTTGCCCGATCCAGCCGAATGCTGAATAAGATACGTATGACCTACCCCGTTCGTTGATGCATGATCCAATAACTTCCTCACTACATCCATTTGATGATATCGAGGAAAGAACAAGGTTCGTTTCGACAAGGGATCGGAAGCTTTTCCATCGAACCGAACGAAATGCTGAATAATATTAGCCAGACTCCTTCGGCTTAGAATTTCCTTCCAGAGATAATCCGACTTATGCCCGAATGGATTTGGAGGATTCCCCTTTCCGTTATTATTCCCCTTATTGAATGGCAGGAAAAAAGTAGATCTGCCACTTAGTTTAGTGGTCATGTAGACCTCATCGGTATCGGCTGCGAAATGCACCAGGCAGCGCCCAAACTGAAGCAAGGGCTGTCTAGGATCCCGGGCATTCTTATATTGTTTGATGGCATGCACCCGGGCATTCTGGCCGGTCCAGGGATTTTTTAACTCAATAGTCGCAACCGCAATTCCATTGATAAAAATAACCAGGTCAATTTCCTGGCCTGCTTGATCGAGGTTGTATCTTACCTGCCTGGTGACACTGAATTCGTTCTTCTTGAAATTCTTCTTAACAGTTTCTCCGCTACTTCTCGATGGCACCTGAAATAGCAAGGTAAAATGAGCATCTTCCACATCCAGTCCCTTTCTAAGTAAGCGAAGCACACCGTATTTTTTCACCATACGGTCTAACCGGTTAAGGATCTTTAATTGCCAATCCGCTGTCCGCTTTAATTTGGCCAGTTCCTCACCCTGAGATTCTTCTAAAAAATGCCAAAAACGTGTTTCGTCTATTGCAAAACGCGGATTAAAATCGTTCGCATCACCCAAGTAATATCCATGACCGGATCGATACTCTGATTCCGGCTCATTTACTGCAGCAATCGAAAGACCCCGGGACTTGATGTCCTCCAGACAAGTACCGGTTAAGGATTTCTCAATAGCTGCCTCTAAGGCTTGTTCGTTGGTTTTACTTGGCATGATATGTTTAATTTACCGTATCATAATAGTCCGTTGACCAAATAGTTTCACAAAGCCTTTGAACAACTTCTGCTCGCTCTGCAATATCTGTTTTTTTGAATTCATCGTGTGACTTAAATGGAATATTGGTGAGTTTATTTGAATTATGGAAATTAGGATTCTTTTGATAAAAGTCTGAATGAAGACTTTGTGCATAGGAATTTTCCTTAAGATAGTGAGGTAATTTATGTTCATATCGATCACTACTGAAACTCTGATTTGTTCCGTTTGGAAGCAATATCAATGCTCCAATTGAATTTCTCCAATGCCAGAATTCATTTTCCTGATCGAACTCATCCTTATGCTCAGAATATTTATTTCCCCATATATGTTCAATCTCGTAACGTTTTCCTTTTGTTTGAGTATACGAAACATAATTGGTTGGCTTACCCATTTCTCCGTCCATAAAACCTGTAATGCGCGATAACAAATGCTTTACAAATTTTCGGTTCTGCATATGCATTGAGAATTCATTGGTCTTTTCGAATGATTCTGGCAACCCTTCAATTTCTTCTTTCAATATTTCATTCAATTCCAATAAGTTCTTATTTCGAATGGCTTTAGTGATATTGAAGAAGGTATATCTAATCGAGGATGACGAAAATTTTCTATAATTAATGGCTCTTCTAACTGTGTAGGTTTCAATAAATCTTGCTACTGAATCAATTTTTTTATAAAATGTTTCATCATCATCTTCATACATGAGGGGCGCCATTAAAAGAGCTTCTTGTAAAGATGGTGCTATCCCCCAATGATTGATATAGTAAACGTGTGGACATTTTTCATTGAAATCAACCATGTAATCCCATATGCGCATATAACGGTTTACCATGGTAATAAATTCTTCCTTGAAAAAGCTATAAATTTCATCTGAAGTAGTTAACCCAAAAAGTTCAACGTGATTATCCTTAAACCAGTTATGAAACTTAATCGCAATTTGTTCGTAGTCCTGGTTCTCGGCATCGGCTTTAGTGGGCCTCATACTTTCTGCAAATTTTGCTCGAAACCAAGCACGGAAAAAAGATAAATCAGCAACAGAATCATAGTCGTGTAATTCGTGAATTTTGCCCTTCCACAATTCATTTATCTCACTACGATACTTTTTCTCCTGTATTCGGGACAGAACATAACCTTTCAACATTTCAGTCTGTGTAAGACTCAGTCCCCTGTCATTCATGGTCTCGAAGATGGTGTATGCATTCTTGTCAGAATATGCCGTTATCTTAACAATTATAACATTCCCGATGAACCAATCGATGAAATAGGGCAAAGCCTGATCATCAATAGTCTCGGGAAAAGCCTCATGGATATCTTCATACCGTTCAGCAATGTTTATGGCAGTATCATCTTCGGAGGATAAAATATCAAAATGACCTTCTTCGAATAGTGCTTTCAGTACTTCCCGACGATCATCATCTGTCATGTTAAATGACTTCTCGCCATACTTTTCAGAAAATATTAGGTTTGAAATTTGAACCTGACTCTCATGGTCTTTCTGTAGATGATTTAAATAAATAAGAAACAAGGTAATCGAGGTGATTCTTTGTTGGCCATCGATGATGGAATTCTTGCCATCGTCAGAAACACTAAAAACTACAGGGCCGAGATAATAACTGTTATAGTTCGCGACCTCAGACCTTTTATGATGTGGTTGATAAGAATCGAGAAATGCTGAAGTCAAATCTTCAACAAGCGCCCTCATGTGTTTTTCTTCCCATCTATATTCGCGTTGGAAATAATCGATGAAGAACTTTTGATCTTTCAGCAGATCATTAATATTCTTGTCCTTAGCATCAATTTTGTTTTTCAGATTATTCATATTATCTAGTTAGTTTTATCAAATAATTAACCGGAAGCACACATAATGATTCTAAGCTTCCTTTGAACACTTTTATCTTACCCCATTGCCTTTCCGGATCAAAATCATATACTCGATACAAATAGAATTGATTGGCATCCTGAATACTTCGTCTCAATTCATTTCGTGTGATATAGAAAGGCGCGTTTAATCCTCCTGTGGTAGTCTTTACTTCAATGAACATTCTCTTACCATTCAAATCTCGCGACTCTATATCATATCCCAAACCGTCTCCTTGAACAACAGAAGCATGCTCTACTTTGCTTTCATAATTTCTAATTCCTCCTTGTTTTAGTTTTTGCAACTCATATTGAATGACAAACTGCTCTCCCAGCTTTCCTATTCTGCTATTTCGCTGTTGTCTCCTATCATGATCTACTTGTCTGCCGGTAAGGGATTCTTCGTCTCCATTTATCACTAAATCGTCTATTGCTCCCTCCGATACTTCCCAATCTTGTTCTTTGGTTTCCTGCATTTCAATTTGTGGGAGATGCCTCACACAAGCATATACAAAATCCTGGGTTAGGATATTGTATGCGGGATCCTGATAACAGTCTTCAGAGAGTCGATCATGATGCATTTTAAGGAGTTCATTATCCTGAACTAAAATTGATTTTAAATGATCACAAAGACTTTGATACTCGAGCACATTTATGAACTTGCCTCCAACAGGGCGATAATGATAGTCAATCATAGAAGTAAATTCCTTAAACATCTGATATTTGTACAAATAATATGTGTCCGGATATCGAAGGCATAGATAAACCAGTATGGCTCTATCGTCCTGGAAATGATTTACACTATCGGTATACTTGTTTTTTAATTCAATGAATTCGTCACGGAAAAAAGTTACTCGCTCGTCTAAACTTTTATCTTCATCAAACAATACTTTGAATAATGCTCGCATCTCTTCAGGAGCACGAAACCCCACTTTTTTAACCATTCTGCGAGCTAGGTAATTACCCGAAGCCAATAAATTCTTAGTTTTTGCTAAACTATCAGAAAGCATGCCGACAAAGTCCTTTGCATCAATGTCCCAATGTTCCTGAAAATGTTGTATGGCCTTCCATTTGTACAATTCCTGGTAATGAATCGTTTCAAAATCTGACTTATATAAATCGATATATTCTCGAACTATCTTTGTATTCATAAACTATTATCCCCAAGCATTTACGGTTCTCGCGTTGTAAACATTGACTTTGCATTTAAATTCTGATTCAATCTTTTTTATCCAATCGAGTCCAGATTCTGAGTAAATGCCTATATAAACACTTAATAATTTGTCTCCTCTACGAGCTCCATATTTTGCTGCTCTGTTAATCGCATTGATGATGTGCTTGTCATATTCCCCGAATCCAAAACCGTACGTAACAAGTGATCCAGTAAGTTGACTCAGATTCTCATAGCAGAAGGTCAGGTAACGATTATGATAGATTTGTTTCAATTTTTCTTGCCCATCCCCGGCCGTAACAAATACAGGATAATCTTTACGATCCATCCGCTCTTTAATATTTGTCAATAAATATTTTCGGTTTTTATAAACTTCCTTTTCAATTTCAGTACCTGTATCAAAAATTGGTAGTGTTCCATGTAAATGAAATACACTTTGTTCATCCTTATATTTACCCCAATAGAGATCATCATATTCTGGTTCATCGCCGTACCTTAAATCACCCGGATTTAATAATTCTTTTCCGAACCCATCTACGGCGGTCTTTGACTCATTCCTCATAAGCACCCAGTATAATAAGAGATCATAATTAGTGGAGAAGACTTTTTGACCATTGTCCAAATACTCACTTAAAAACTTAAAGCATCCCTGACTTTGACTCTCAGTCATTTCAAACGCATGCTCCGGGTGCAAAGCACTTACAGCATCGATAAGGCTTTTTTGCAACAATTCATTAGCAGCATATAATTGATCCACTAATTTATCGTTCCCACCTAGTGCCTGTGCTATTTCAATGAAATTATCAAGTTGCCGCATAATCTGTTCAAAGTTCTTTGTATTGATAACTTCAAACAGCTTGGAAAGGACCGGATCTTCTAATTTTTCTATAAAATCATATAATGCGTTATATGAAAATATACCACTATCATAAGCCATGCTAAAACCATTTCCCATTAGCAGATGCTTGGAACGTTTCTTTTCGTTCAAATCTTTAAGAACTTCCTGATACGATCTTAACTGATCAAACTCTAAATCTTGAATCACACTTTGCTTTGCCATATCAACTCACCTTAATCTTCCCAGTCACCGCACTATCTATCAACGTGGTTTTGTATTCCTTAAGTTTTTCGATTTGTGTTTGTTGAAGGCTGATAGACTGCTCGATTCTAGCAGATTGGGTTTGAATATATTCTAATAATTTAAGCCTTTCATTTGATGGTGGTAGAGGAACAAAAAAGTTTTTCAATGCCTGAAAATTTAGACCCTCTCTACCGCCACCTTGTTGAAAAAACCATATTTGAGCTTGTCCTATTTCAGATGATAAAATATTACTTAAAAAACGCGTATCTATCATTTTATTTGGTCTAACAATACAAACATGTTGATTCACATTCATTTCCATGTTCGTTTCGACAAAGTGACATCTGCCAATCGAACCCCCTGTGATATTTAATAAAACATCTCCTTTTTTAACATGACTATTACACATTGAATCATGTATTTTGTGAGTTATTCTCGCAACATCTGTAAAGTCAAGTCTGCCAAAATGAACGTTTTGGCTTCTTAAAAGAGGTACACCACCTTCATCAAGATAAATTGTGCCGCCACCTGAAGGAGTTACACCACTGCCTATTTTAGTGGTTATATGCTTTATTTTTTTAACCTCCCAATGCTCCGGGATCTCCCCAATCCACTCTACGCCTGAGTCTTTGAGCTTCACATTAGGGTCGAGTCCTTTGGTCACTGCGTTTTGAATAATGATCTGCTTGCGCTCCTTGAGCAACTCGATGAGCCGTTCCTTTTGAGCAATAGCTCTATCTATCTTCGCAGTTTTTTCATCCAGAAAATTGGCAATGGCGGATTGTTCGGTTGGTGGGGGAATGAATGTTTTGAAACTAAAAAAAGCATCCTTTGAAATCGTGTTCCTCAGGCCTGTATATAATGGTCTCAACCTTTTGTCGGAGTCAAGATTTAGATAGAAATAATAGAGAAATTTTTTATCGATTTCAGGTTTAACTTCCATTACCGTATAAGCCCCAGTAATCATACCTTCATGTTCTGAAAGACCCACACATCTTGGTGTTTCCTCAACATCAAAAAGGCAAAAAATAAAATATCCTTTTTTAACTTCTTGGTAGGTGTCAAATTCTGCTGGAAATTTGCCCCCATCTTCTAAAACCCTCTGAATTACACCCCTTAAAGTCAACGACAATAGAACGTAATCGACAGACTTTTTTCCAACTTGATTTTTCTTTAGTTTGAATATATACTTATTTGCCAATAATTTCCAGTCTGAAGGAATTTGTCCTAACCAGTCAACACCTGAAACTTTGTATTCAGGATATCTTTTAAATGATATTTTCGGCAAGACTTCTTCCATTATCTCAAATTCAGAATTTCCATAATTAAGCCTTCGTTTTCCTGTTCCATTTCCAATATCTCCTTACTTACCTCCTCCAGGCTGCGCAGCGGTTTATGTTGATAGAAATATTTATTAAAGCTGATCTCACAGCCAACCTTGGTCTTATCCATCTGGATCCAGGCTTCGGTAACATGAGGCTTTACCTCCCGCTCAAAATAGGCATGAATATCCTCCTCCAAAGGAATTTGCTCATAATCTCGTAAATCGGTTTCAGTTTCATAAACGATATATTCTCCGGTTGTTCCGGTAGGGTAATAACCGTAATCCGCCAGTTGCGACTCATCACAGGCTAATTGTTCTAGAAGTTTATTGAGCTTATCCCCCTTAAGTTTCAGCGTTTTCTTTACCACTTTGGCGGCGTCTTCGTCATACCAGCTAACAGCGTCCAGAATTGCCTTGCTATCCCTGGCGGATAGGTCCTTTCTGGATTTTTGAACATCATTTAATGATTCAATGATCGGGTTGGCATCATCGTAGATTTCATCACCCCAAAACAGTTCGGCAAATTCCTCTGTTATTTGCACCAAATGCTTTCCGTGATCCCAGGTGGCCTGCTTTAACAGTTTGGTTTTGTCTTTACTGCTAAGATCCATATCGTTCTTTTCACACCAATCGAGAATTTCATCTTTGAATTGAGATATATTCTCATATACTGCTTCGCCAAATTCATTATAGGCCCACTCCATTGGTTCTCGAAGCTTGGTGTCGAATTGCAAAGAGGCAATCCGTTCCCTAGAGAACTGTACTTGCAATCGTTTCGGCCGTTCGATGGTAACCTTGTAATAACCGAAATCGGAATTCTTAAAAACCTTCGCACATAGGCTATTCTCATCTGATCGTTCTATAGGCTGAAAGCTGAGGAAGGCATCAGTGATCTCCCGGATGTGTTCCGGTGCGAATTCACAGTTCTTTTGCCCCAGGTTCTTCCGCAATTTCTGAAAGCGCAGAGAAGCGTCGATCAGCAGCACTTTGCCTTTTCTTTCTTCCTTTTTATTGTTATTCAACAGCCAGATATAGGTGGTAATCCCTGTATTGTAGAAGAGATTGTTTGGCATCTGGATGATGCACTCCAATAGGTCGTTTTCAATGAGGAAACGACGAATATTGCTTTCACCCCCTCCGGCATCTCCTGTGAACAAGCTACTACCGTTATGGACCGATGCAATTCGAGAACCCAGCGGACTTTGCTCCAGTGATTTCATCTTACTCACCATTTCCATCAGGAAAAGCAGTTGCCCGTCTGAAGATCTCGGCGTGGCGTCTTCTTCATTAACCGTTCCCCAGTAGTCCGGCAGGTCAACCACGAACCGTGGATCGATCACATTCTTACCATCCTTTATATAGCGCAAGTCAGATTTCCATGACTTCCCGTAAGGAGGATTGGAAAGCATGAAGTCGAAAGTGGTACCGGCAAATTCATCCGTGGAAAGCGTGGAACCATTCCGTATGTTCTCAGGGTTGTTCCCCTTGATCATCATATCCGATTTACAGATGGCATAGGTCTCGTCGTTGATCTCTTTTCCGTAGAGATACACATCGCCCATAGCCCGAATAGTACCTTCCTCATCCTTGATAAAGTTTTGTGCTTCCGTAAGCATTCCACCACTTCCGCAGGCTGGGTCGTAAATAGTCATTACGGGTGGTAATTCATCCTTGATAGGGTCAAAAATTAGGTGCGTCATCAGCTGTATCACTTCACGCGGCGTAAAGTGTTCTCCCGCTTCTTCATTATTCTCTTCATTGAATTTCCGTATAAGTTCTTCGAACACATACCCCATCCCCAAGTTGGTGAGAGCAGGTAGTTTTCTACCTTCCGGATCTGTTTTTTCAACAGGTGTAAGATTAATATAGGGAGAAGTGAATTTTTCCAGGACTTCCAGTAGAACATCCTTGTTAGCCATGTGCCGCACTTGAGATTTCAGTTTAAACTTGTCGATGATTTCCTTCACGTTTTCACTATAGCCATTGAGATAATCTTCAAAATTGGTTTGCAGGATTTGCTGGCTGTTCGTCGCGGTGTCGTGTAATTTTTGAAGGGTCCATTTACTGGTATTGTAGAATACATATCCACTGGCATCTGTGAGTCCTTTTTCGTCCCATTCTGTAAATCCGAGTTCTTGTTTTTGAAATTTCATTTCTTCAAGTACATCCTCCTTGGTAGGTTCCAAGAGCACGTCTAATCTTCGAAGTACTACCATAGGAAGAATTACATCGCGATATTTTCCGCGAACATATACATCACGTAGGCAATCGTCCGCCACAGACCAGATAAATGAAACTAATTTATTGTGAACACTTTGATTCATTTGGTAACAATTTTATAAAAATACAGCTCCCATAATCGGAATGATTGTGGATAACCATAATGTTAATAAGTAATCAGGAAAGATGATTACCGGGGAGAATCTAAAATTAGTTTTAATCTTCATACCCACAAAGTGTCCTGCCAATTTTTTTAGCATCGGTAAGGGTAACCTTATAGATGCTGGTAGAACAATTGGAGAGACCGCGGCAATTTTTATTGTAATGATATCTTTTACTATAGGGGCCTTTGCAAATATACACATCGGTAAAGGCGGTATGAGTGGTAAAAGAGGTTACCACCAAAAACCCCAGGGCCAGAATGGCCAGGTGTAGTGATTTCATGGGTTAGTTTTGTTTTAAATCCGTAGGACAATGTCCTGTTATGCACTAAATTAAAAAATCAAATTTAATCCCTCACCCCTCCCCATAAAAAAATTCATGGATCTCGATGATGTCGCCCCTGCCTATCTGTACCAGGTCGCCGGTTTCTTTTATAAAAAGCCCCAGGGAGCGCTCGTTATACAATAGCTTCATAAAATCTGAATAATCTGTCACCACATACATGTCGCCATTCAGTTTGTAAAAAGGGATAGCCATTTTGCTATTTACCTTTACACCTCTATTCACGATCTTTCCCTCTTCCAGGGTTTCTCGAACTTCAGATAAATTACTTTCACCCGAGGCAACCACCGTATACGAAATCATCATATTCATCCATTCCTCCCCATCTATTAAATGCCAGCGCACCTTGCTGAAATCGATCCCATATTCATTAATCCAACCCCTGCTGGTGAACATAAAGAGTACTTGTTTTTTACCGTCAAGCTCAGGCTTGTCTGCTGGAGTGAACTCCTGTATTTTGTAGGTGATCACCGAGACATTAGACATATCTTTTAATTTCTTCCCATCGAAATCCAGGGTTTTTAAAGAGAAGCTGGTCATCTCTGGGTGGTTTCCCAGTACCCACTGGGTGGCCGTGAGCTCGGCCTGTTCTTTCATGGCTTCAACAGCCGCGATACCGGCTCCAATGGCCAGTAAACCGCCAACCACGGCAACCGCAGCGCCTTCGTCTTGCGCTCGTGCTTTAGGGATAATGGTAAGTAGGATGATACAGCTTATAAGAAGTTTTTTCATGGTTAAGGTTACTTATACCCCAAACCTAAACAGCCTAACT
>CAJQNO010000166.1 GCA_905479745.1 uncultured Flavobacteriaceae bacterium
CAAACCAAAACTACCCACCGTATAACAACCCGCACTGTTCTCACCCCGTACCCAGATCACCTCACCACCACTGCCATAAGCATTGGCAGGCATGATAGGATTCAACCCAGCCTCAGCCTCAGGCTGACTCTGGTGATAGGTAAGGGTGACATTGACCAAAATGTTCAAAATCTCAGCATCCTTGCTCGTGAGATCAAAGATCTCTATCCCATCACCGTCGTTGTCGCAAATGAAATAATCACTGATGGGGTCTGTAATGGCAGGTGCATCGTCTACCTGCAGATTGAGCGGTACTACGTCGTAGCAATTAAAATTAGTTTCTTCCAGCCTCGCCCAGACAGTCTGGAATCCGGCCTGTGTATTTGTATAAGCAGTGGGATCGGGAAACGGAAAGAATCCACCTTCGGCCGCAGCCTGGGTGTTGTGATAAGTAACCACAGTATTAGGTTGTCCATTTATGATCTGGGCATCCCTAATGGTTAGATCGAATACGGCAAAACCATCATTAGGTACCTCATCACAGAGCACAATATCATCCGGCACGACGGCAACAGGCTGTGGCGCAAATTCTACCACTATATCGTCAAAGGCGGTACAACCACCACCCACGGTAGCTTCAACGCCGTAAGTTCCGGCCTGAGTAACAAGGAGAGATGAGTTTGTCTCACCAGGCAGAATATCGAAAACCATTGTGACAGGGTTCCACACATACCACTGGTAGGTTGTCTGGCCTGATAGATCGGGCACAAGTTCGATTAAAACATCCTCTCCTTCACATGGCGCATTTCCAGCGGCAATTGTAAGGTCCGGAGGAAGGCTAATCCCTATATTAAAGGATCCGGCTTCAAGGAAAACTGCCATATCCAGGGCCGTATCTGTCTCGTCTGCTACCACCATTTTGATGGTGTAGGTATTACCAACGGTAACATTTCCCTGAGCGGATAACTGTACGATCTGGCCGTTATAATCGATGGCAGCATTAGCTGCAATATTGTAAGGTTCGAAATTATATTTATCGAAATACTCCTCATTGATGGCAGGACACTGGCCTATAACCTCGGGATGGATATTAGTAACTTCTATAGGGACAGCAGTTCCCGGCAGTACAGCCAGGTTTTGAACCGCTCCGGTAGCCTGATCTGTAAGTATAAATGCAAAGGCATCGGAAAATGTGCATTCGAAGTTCTGGTCGTATTCTTCAGAAGCCATGATAAAGTCGAAACTTATCTGGCTGATCTGCGGCACAAAGTCGAAAGAGATCCAGGAAGCATTGTTAGTATTGGTCGCAGTTGTCACTGCCTCAAGATCCGGATCTCCCGGCCAACCCAGACCACCGTCACTATGAACAGTTAAATTAGGCCCAGGAGCGTTTTGAACGTTTCCAGAACACAATATTATCCCCGATTCGAAGGGAAAATCAGACCCATTTGCTTCGAAATATGCAATCCCATTATCATCACCAAAATTAGTTCCTGTACTCTGCTGAAAATTGTCAACAACCGCACAAGTACTATTAATTAGGATATCTTCCACCAATTCCTGTGTGGTATAAGACTCATCCACTGTAATTTGCGCATGACCCAGAACCATGAAGAAAAGTAGAATGGGGAGTAAAAATCTCTTCATATGTAGGTTGTTATGGCACCAAATATATTGAATACATTGGTTTTCTTTTGTTATTTTTGCAAAAAAAAGCTACACATGCAGCAATTTAGTGTTGATATTCAACCCACTAACAACGAAAACATCGTAAAATTTATTGCGAATTCCTTCCTTACACAGGCTAAAAGTTTCGAATTCAAGAATATAGACGATGCTAAACCAAGTCCCCTTGCCCAGCAACTGTTTTACCTCCCTTTTGTAAAAACAGTCTATATATCTCAGAATTTCATTGCCATTGAGAAATATAATATTGTTGAATGGGCCGATGTACAGGAAGAAGTAGCCGAATCTATTTCCACTTATCTAAACAGCGGCAAACCAGTGATCATAGAAAGTGAGGCTCCTTCAAAGATCCCGGTATCGGTATATGCCGAAAGCACTCCAAACCCAGCCGTTTTGAAGTTTGTAGCTAATAAACCCCTGGCCGAAGGAACCTTCGAATTTAAGAATATCGACGAGGCTTCCCTGGCACCTCTGGCGAAGGAATTGTTCACTTTTCCTTTCGTAAAAGAGATATTTATAAGTGCTAATTATGTTTCGGTAATGAAGTATAATGTGGCCGAATGGGACGAGATCACTATGGAATTGCGGGAATTCATCCGTAACTATCTTGAGATGGGAAAACCTGTGCTGGATGATGCGATTTTGACCAAAGAAAAACGTACTTCGGAAGCTTCCGAAGAAAATAAACAACCCAGAACCGATCTGGACAAAGAGATCATTTCTATCCTGGATGAGTACATAAAACCCGCCGTGGCGGGAGACGGAGGCCATATTGCCTTCGATTCGTTTGATGAAAACACCAAAACTGTACGCGTAATTCTGCAAGGTGCCTGCAGTGGATGCCCTTCTTCTACTGTGACACTTAAAAATGGTATAGAAACCATGTTACGGGAGATGCTAAATGGCAAAGTTGCCTACGTTGAAGCGATAAATGGTTAAACCAGGAGTTTATCGAGCTTTACGCATGGGAAGTTGAGAGGATTTTCGTATCTTCTAGACTACATAAATGTATAATTAAAAAGCAAGATTATGGCAGTTTTAAAAGTAATAGAAGTACTCTCAAATTCGAATAAAAGCTGGGAAGATGCGGCGAGAAACGCAGTAAAACATGCAGCTAAAAGTGTAAAGAACATTAGATCGGCATATATACACGAGCAGAGCGCAATTGTAAATGGAGATAATATTACCGAGTTCAGGGTAAATGTTAAGATAACTTTTGAAGTAAACTAAGTTTTACCTGAAATCTTTTAGAAATACGCTATTGAGATCTCAAAAGCGTATTTTTGTTTAAACTATCTCAATCTGATGCGAGGCGTTCTATTAGCATTCTTAATTCTTGCTCTTTGCTATTCCTGTAATACTCCGAAAAAAGATATGTCTGAAAAACACAAATACACCAACGATCTCATTCATGAAACCAGTCCGTACTTACTTCAGCACGCACTCAACCCGGTGAATTGGAAGGCGTGGAATGACGAGACCCTAAAACTAGCCAAGGACGAGCATAAGCTGATGATCGTGAGTATAGGATATGCTGCCTGCCACTGGTGCCATGTGATGGAAAAAGAAAGTTTTGAAGATTCGACCGTTGCTGCCGTGATGAATAAATATTTTATCAATATTAAAGTAGATAGAGAGGAACGACCCGATGTAGACCAGATCTATATTGTCGCGGTTGAACTTATGACGGGAAGAGCAGGATGGCCTCTAAATGTGATTACCTTACCCGACGGGCGCCCGGTTTGGGGAGGGACTTATTTTAGAAAAGAGGACTGGATCCAGCGAATTGAAAAGATACAGGAGATCTATGAAGACGAACCGGAGAAGTTAAAAGAATATGCGGATAAACTGGAAGAAGGGATCAAGTCTATGGACCTGGTTACTTTCAACAGTGGGGAAATTGACTTTAGTAACTACGATACCACTATGTTGGTGGAGAATTGGAGTAGAAAATTTGACCATCGTTACGGAGGGTATAACAGGGCTCCCAAATTCATGATACCCAATAATTACCATTATTTGCTTCGGAACGCAGCAGGGAATAAGGATAAGAAACTCCTTGAATACGTAAACCTTACTCTACAAAAAATGGCCTATGGAGGTGTTTACGACCATATTGGGGGTGGATTTGCCCGGTATAGCACAGACGACCGATGGCATGTGCCACATTTTGAAAAGATGCTATACGACAACGCTCAACTGGTAAGTTTATACAGCGACGCCTATGCTGTGACCAAAAACCCACTTTATGAGGAGATCGTTACAGAGACACTTTCATTCGTAGCCAAGGAACTAACACACGAATCGGGGGCATTCTACTCTTCTCTGGATGCCGATAGCGAAACGGAGACTGGCGAGCTGGAAGAAGGAGCTTACTATATATACAGCAAAGAGGAATTGGAGCTGTTACTCAAGGATGATTTCCAGCTATTCAAGGATTATTACAATATTAATAGCTTCGGAAAATGGGAAAAACAACACTACGTACTTATCAGGACCAAGAGTGATCTGGAAATTTCGGAAGAATATAAGATCTCGCTTGAAACCCTTCAGAAGAAGAAAAAAAACTGGAAAGCAGCATTATTAGAATACCGCGACCAACGTCCGCGTCCGCGTCTTGATGATAAATCTCTTACATCATGGAATGGGTTAATGCTGAAGGGCTATGTGGATGCCTACAAGGTCTTTGGCAACGAAGCATATCTGAAGACAGCACTGAAGAATGCCCATTTCATAGTGGAAAATCAATTGCAACCGTCCAATGCGCTGTATCATAATTTCAAGGATGGGAAAAGTACGATAAACGGCTATCTGGAGGATTACGCTTCGGTAATAGAAGCATTTATCTCATTGTACGAAGTCACCCTTGATGAAAGCTGGTTGGAACATTCGGTGAATCTCACAGAATTATGTTTCGAGAAATTTTACGATCAGGAAAGAGGAATGTTCTATTTCACCTCATCTGACGATCCCAAACTACTCACACGTAGCTTTGAGTACAGGGATAATGTTATTCCGGCATCTAATTCGATAATGGCGAAAAATCTCTTCAAATTATCCCATTTTTATGAAGCTTCGCGATATTCAGAAACCTCCAGACAAATGCTAAAAAATGTCCTGTCCGAAATGGAACAATATCCCAGCGGGTTCTCCAACTGGCTGGATCTACTTTCAAATTATCAACAGGATTTCTACGAAGTTGTAATAGTAGGTGAAAATGCACTCCAATTGACCAAGGAGATAAACGCCAATTATATCCCGAATAAAATAATTGCAGGAAGTACCGGCCCAAGTGATAGTTATTTATTGCAAGGGCGGTATTCTGAGGGTGACACACTTATTTATGTATGTGTAAATAATACTTGCAAACTACCTGTAAGGAACACAAAATCCGCCATGGAGTTGATAAATACCGATTAACGTAGCAGAAATTTAGCTATGTGACTTTCACAATTAATACGCCTTTAACAAAAATAAAAAACATAAATAACTATATTCGCCTGCTCTGATATTCAGGAGACCAGCAATCGAAACCTAAAAGACCTTCCAGGCACAGCCTATTTAAATGAAGACTGTTGTTTACATTGGCAGCCTTAAAGCACTTTTTTCGATACTCACTAAGAATATTAGACATCAGTAATAACAACTTTAAAACACTACCTATCCAGTCATGAGAAGAATACTTATTCTATTCACCCTCGCTTTAATCACTTTTACTACATCGAATACCATAGCCCAAGGCGTTTTTAACGACCCCGAGACAAATACTTATATCTCTCGGAGACCAATTACAATGCCGGATCATGGTTACACCTATACAGGTTCTCCTTACGAGAATAAAGCATTTCAACCCGGGTTTGTTTTCATGGATGGTAAAATTCTTGCCAGCAACGTAGGGCTTCGATACAATGCAGCCCGAGATGAATTTGAGATCAAAAAATCTGTGAATACATCAAATTATGCTGCTAAAGTTCTGGTAAAATCTGAAGATATCTATGTGAAGATCATGAACAGGTTGTATGTTTTTGTAGATAAGAACGAAGAAAATAAAACTGGAGGATACTACGAAGTGCTTCTTGACGGTGAGCGTATTAGCTTGTACAAGAAACTGTCTAAAGAGTTTATTGAAGGAAAAAAATCGGTGAATTCGATTGCAGCCGACATCCTTCCGATGTATAAGGAAAAAGAACAATTGTACTTGTTGAATGAGAAGAACGAACTTACCGAACTACCCAACTCCAGAAATGGTAGGATAAACTATTTCAGCAACAACAAAAAACAAATTAAGCAACACATAAGAGATAATAAACTCAATATAAACAAGAGTTATGATCTTATTAAGTTGATTCGATATTACAATAGTATCTAATTAGAAATTGTCCTGTTGAACTTTAAAATCTTACCTCTCTAAAGCGTGGTTTTGTTGAATTTTTCGGCTTTTGAATAGTTACAAACAAGATAAGCGATAATGGAGCCCTACCATGCCGACACCTACTATAAAGCGACAGGCAATTGGAATAGACCATAACAACCCGGAGGCGTACAAAGGCATTCTTTACAATTTTCCCGAATATCAAATATGATATTTTTGTGTGTGTCCCCTAACAGAGAAAAATTGAGGACGGGTAGAATTTTCATGGAATGGTTGAAGGCAAAATACTAGACCTGTACAAAAGATCATCAAAAAAGTGATCCCCGGTAAAAAGTTTCGAGTTTTTATATCAAGGATGTCCCTACCGAATTTCGTGATAAATCCCAATGCTTTAGTTCCTGAAAACGGAAGATCTTATACGTTGCCCGATACCAAATCCGGGAAGTCCAACTTATTCGGCGCCAACAAAGAAATAGTGATGAAGTATGTGGATGATAATGATCTGGACGTCGATAAAGATGAAGATCTGCTTAAGATCGTTATCTACTACCACAGTTTAGAAAAGTAATTAGTTTTTAGCCTGCTCTAACTGTTTCAGGTAATAGGAAGGATAAATTCCGTGTTTTTTATAGAAACTCTTTGAGAATGATTCGGCACTCTTAAAACCGCATTCATTCGCAATCGCCTTGATGGTATATTTTCTGAACGTAGTATTCTCCTTTAATTCCTCGACTGCGTAATCGATCCGGAGGTCATTGATATACTGAGAAAAGTTCTTCCCCTTTTTCAAGTTGATGATCTTAGAAAGGTAGGTGGAGTTTGTCTCGAAGTCCTTGGCCATTTCGTTAAGAGACACATGTTGCGAGAGATATTCTTTTTCGGCTTCAAAAACTTTTAAACGCGCCAATATACTGGCGATGATCTCGGGAGAAATTCCAATTTCTTCAATTTCGTTGGATTCTTCCTCCTCTTCCGTCTGGGTGTTCAACATCAGGTTTTCGAACCGCTTCTTATATTGATTTTGTCTTCTGAAATAATAAAATATAAATCCGAAGCTCACGAGCAGAAAACCCAAAGCCCAGGCAAGGTTGGTCGAAGAGGCTTTGTTTTTTTTCTCAAGCTCGGAGATCAACTGTTCTTTTTCCTCCACTAGTTTTGGGATCTCGAAATCGTTAACCGTCTTCTTATTTATATTCCTTTTTTTATTTTCTATTAGCCTTAGCACAATCACCAGTTTGTAGAGATAATCCAATTGTATCTCATCATCACCTCTCTCTTTATGATAACTGATCAATTTATCATATACCTCGGGTAATTCGGGATATAGCACCCCTCGTTCCTCGTACAATGAATCAATTTTAGTGAAATATTGCATCCCTTTACCCACTTCATCCTTAGCGTTGTAGATATTTCCCATGTAGTAGTAAAAATAGGGCAGATAATAGTTGTTGAACTCATTTCGGTAAAGGTCTGCTTTCTGAAGACTGTCGATTGCTTCATCGTAATTTCCTTTTACAAATAGAGCCGTTCCAGACCGGGATACAAAAGCGTAGTATGTAGCAGAATCTCCTGCTTTTAAAGCTTCAGTAATTCCTTCTCTAAAATAGTATAAAGCCGAATCCGGTTTTTTAAGGTTTACGTAAGAGCGTCCCAACCCTTCCAGGGACGACAAATAATTTTGCGCGTATTGTTCACTGTTTTTATTTTGCTGAAGTAAATTATACGTAAGTAGATGTGCTTCCAGGGCTTCCTGATAGTCTCCCCATAATTCGTTGATATCATTTATCTGGTGTAATGCGGTTATCTGATGTCCGATCTGGTCTTTTTCCCTGGCTGATTGATAAGCCAGCAGTGCACTTTGAAGGCTCCGTTCGTATTCTTCATTCTCGTATAGGTAATAGGATTTAAATAAATAACCAACTGTAGGAAAATTTTTATGGGAGCTATTTTTTGAAAGTTGAATAGCGGTATCGAGATATTTAATGGCTTCTCTTCGGTCTGAAATAAAGGAAAGTCTTGTATAACCCCTGGCGATCTTGGTACTGTCACCAACTAATCTAGCTTTTTCAATATACTTTCTGGCAATTCGTTCGGCGGTAAGCGTATCGTCTGCATGCCGGTCGAATAAAACGATCAGGGAATCTATGTGGCGTTCTTCGAGATACGAATTGGTTATGTCCTGGGCGTGTAATAGCGAACTTAAAAGTACGATAAAACAGAACAAATTCAATCTCATAGTTGGGTGGTTTTCTTATATTTTCAGATGGCGTAAATAGCCACCATAAATTTACCTTTTTATTACTTAGTTGTACAAGAATACCGGCATTTTGAACTGGTGAAATCCACAAAACCCTTTATTCAGTGGGGTTTTACGTATGGGATTAGGGTCTTCATTTATAAATTTCGACAGTGAATTAATAAATAACGTTATTATAAACTTGCAAATAGCCGCTGCTGTGATTAGTTTTACATAAGAATTACTAAACTAGCAATTACGACTTTAATTAAAATATAATGAAAAAGAAAATTTTATTACTTACCCTACTTCTGGCAGGCGGTCTTTTCCAGGCCGCCGCACAGAATTTTGGCGGAGACCCTTCCCAGTTAAGGGCATTTACCAACAGTCTTCATCAATTAGATGAATTTATCGAGAGGCAAAATATGGGTATTGATTTTGCAGAGACGGACACCTACACGGGCACGCCTTACAATCACCCTTCTTATTTGCCCGGTAATGTTTATAAGGGTAAAGAATTATTGGCAACAAATGTAGCACTTCGCTATAATGCCATTGCAGATGAAATGGAAGTTAAAGAGTCTCTGGAAACTCCGGATAAAGAGGCTAAGGTTTTAACAAAATCTCCAGATATTTATGTGAAGATAGGTGGTAAGGATATATTCGTATTTGTTCCTTATGATGGAGGAATTGAAAATGGAGGGTACTTTCAGGTCCTTACCGAAGGAAATAAATATGATCTCTTCAAAAAAGTTAAGAAGGATTTTACACCAGCAAAAAAAGCAACTACATCTATTACCAGGGATATCCCCGCTAAATTTGCCGATAAACCTGTATACTATATTGTAACCAAGGATGGTAAATTCTACGAATTACCTTCATCTAGAAAGAAAAAGCTAAAGGTATTTTCGGATAATGAAAAGTTGGTAAAGAATTATGTGAATTCCAATAATCTGGACCTGAACAACGAAAAGGACCTGATTCGGGTTATTAAATACTATGACGGTGTATAAGTAACCTTTACCCTGAAATGAAATCTTTCAGATAATACGGCTCAAAATAAGCGACATCTTCGGTGTCGCTTATTTTATATTTACGCTCCGCTATCCCGACCATATCAATTGCAGAAGGCATGACATCGGGCATAAATATAGCATTAGGATGATTTACTAATTTCTGAAATTTAACCACCCCATTACCCAGGAACACTACCCTTCCTTTCTCGAGGAGATCGGCAAAAGAGGTATCATTCAATACTTCAGCACGGGTCTCTCTAATTTGCTTGTTCGAGGCATCGTACACCGCCGAATAGACCTCCATTCGTCTGGCATCCAACATAGGGACCTTATAATCGGCAGTGATATCTTTCGTTATGATCATCGATTCCAGAGTAGGAACGGAAATTAGAGGAATCCCCAACACGTAACATAGTCCTTTGGCTGCCGATACCCCTATTCGAAGTCCGGTATAGGATCCTGGTCCTTTACTAACAGCAATCGCATCGAGATCATCCTTATTTATTTCACCAACGGTTAGTACTTCTTTTATATAAGGATGAAGTTTCTCGGCATGTGAATAGCCCGGACTCTGATCTTCTTTAAAAGCAATAACGCTTCCGTTTACCGAAAGCGCTACAGAGCAATTTGTTGTGGCTGTCTCAAGACATAGAATTGTAGCCATTATTCAGTTTCTTTTTCCTCTTCTTTTTTGTCTTCAGCTTCGCTAACCTTATCCCCGCAATCCAAGGTCTTAGTTACCGTATTATACGGTCCCGTAATAACCACGTCGCCCACATTGAGTCCCGAAGTGATCTCTATGTTCGAATCATCCTGAATCCCCGTGGTAACGATCCTCAATTTGGCTTCGTCACCTTCTTTCACGAAAACACATTCAAATTTCTCTTGTTCTCCTTCGGTCACCTTCTTCTTCGCTTTATAGCTTTTAGTGCAACTGGTATCGGTTTTAATAACGATAGCACTAATAGGCACCCCAGTTACATCGTTCTTCTTTTCGGTAATTATATCTACTGTTGCTGTCATACCCGGACGGAAAGGTGAATAATAATCTGGCTTACCTTCGGTTAGATCGGCATAGGATTCGGGAAGAATGCGAACCTTTACCTTAAAGTTTGTAACCTGGTCTACCGATATAGCATTTTCTGCCGAGTTTGCTATCTCTGTAACCACTCCTTTGAATTCTCTCTTTAAGTAGGCATCTACCTCCACGACAGTAGAATCCTGCAAGGATACTTTAACAATATCATTCTCGTTCACATCTACCTCAACCTCCATATTATTGAGGTCGGCTACCCTAACGATCTCGGTACCAGCCATCTGAGCTGTCCCAACTACACGCTCTCCCAATTCGACAGATAGTTTCGAAATGGTACCATCCATTGGCGCATAAATTGTTGTGCGCTCCAGGTTATCGCGCGATTGTTTTAGATTGGCTGCTGCGCTCTGCACGCTGTAATAAGCCGCTTGTTTATTGGCTTGAGCAGACTCATATTCATTCACGGAACTGTCCCATTCAGATTTTGAAATAACTCCTTTTTCGAATAATTCTTTGTTCCTGTTATAGTTCAACTGGGCATTCTTCAAATTGGCTTCAGCCTGAGACAATTGAGCTCTTACGTTTTGTAGTCCAGCCTGAGACTGACTCACTGCCGCCTGAATAAGATCTGGGTTTATTTTTACCAGAAGATCTCCTTTTTTTACCTGCTGTCCTTCTTTAATGGGCAGTTCGATGATCTCCCCGGATACTTCCGAAGATAATGCTACTTCCACTTCCGGTTGGATCTTCCCGGTTGCAGCAACTGTTTCTATTATCTCTATTGGTGTAATCTCCGTGAGTTCAACCTTGGTAGTATCACTGCTGGAACCTATCCATCCTTGTTTTTTGCCCACCACCAGCAATATCAGTACTACTAGAATAACTGAAATAATGATGATTAGTGTTTTTTTCTTCATAACTAAAACTTTAATTCGGTTGCAGGGATACCAAAATACAACTCTAACACCTTTAATTTAAATATATAATCATATTTCGCCCTGTTCATTTCGATACTAGCGTTGTCGAATCTCAATTTAGATTGGCTAAAATCGAATGCATTGGTAAGGCCCACATCGTATCTGTCTTTCGCGTACTGGTATGCCAGTTCTTGTGATTCCAAAGCCTTCATTGCAGCTTCATATGCTTTTAAAGCACCCTGCACATCCACATAGGCCTGGTAGATATTAGATTCAAGATCTAATTGAGCTTGTTCCAGTTGATACCGGCTGCGCTGAAGGTTTACTTTACTGCGCTTTACGTTACTTCGAACATTCAGGCCATTAAGCACAGGTACGTTGAGTTGCAAACCGTAACCAATACCATCATTGAGATACAACTGCTCGGTGAACGATCTCATTAAGGGGTCGTTGTCTGCATATCGGGTGTTATAACCAAAGAATGCAGATAAGGTAGGATAATAAGCCCCTCTCGCTAATTGCAAATCTTTTTCCGCCAGGGCAACATCACTCTCTGCTATCTTTATCTCGGATCGTGTTTCTTTTGCATTGGCAATGATCTCTGCAACAGTTTTAGAGGAAACACCATCATCGACTATATCATAACCTTCATCTTCAATATCGAAGGTTTCGTATTCCTTGATCAATAAAAGTTGTGCAAGGCTAATCAGGGAAATCTGAACAGTATTTTCGGCAGTTACAATGTTCTTAATCTCGTTAGCATCGGTGGCCTGTATCTCTAATAGATCTCCTCTGGGTAGTACTCCCGCATCGACCAGTTCCTGGGTACGGGAAATTTGCTCTTTTGTTACATCATTTTGAGCCTTAAGTACTTCTAGATTCGCTTTATTGAGTAAAACCTGAAGATAGGCATTGGCTACAAAAAGAGAGATATCGTCTTTCATTTTATCGAGACGATGTTGGGCCGCCAATTTCGAAATTTTAGCCCGTTGGACGTTTCTAAAATTCCGAAGACCGTCAAATAGTGTATATCCAACATTTATCGAACCGGAAGCAGACCCGAAAGTTGTATTCTCCAGTTCATTATTCGTTGGGTTCAAACTTAGACCTGTATTCTCCGAAAGACTGGCGCTTCCATTAATAGAGGGTAGAAAATTACCAATGGAGACCAGTTTTTCTGCATCGGTTGCTTCCAGATCAAGTTCTGATTGTTTTACTGAAATATTATTCTCCAGGGCATAGGTTACACATTCAGTAAGTGTCCACTTTTTCTGCGCATGGATATTCGTTGCCGCGAGGAGTAAAATTAGAATAATAACTAGTTTCTTCATAGAGTTGATAGTTGCCGAGTTTGTCTTTTAAAATGTTAAAGTGTTACAGTCTGAAAGTAAAAATTAACCTTAATTATTACCGAAATCCTGTACTGGTTTGATTTGATTCCACACCTTGATCTTATCATCCTTTGTGATACCACTCTTTATTTCCACTTTAATCCCATCGCTTATTCCCAACTGTATATCCCGTCGTTCAAATTTCTGATCTCCGGTTTCTATCTCCACAAAAGGCTGCTGGGTTTTAGGATCATACTGCACAAGCGCCTCTTTTAGCGTGAGGACACTATCTGCTCTAGCCAATATTATAGAGGCATTTGCACTTAATCCCGCTCTGATAAAGGTAGTATCTTTTTTCTTTAATGTTCCTTTTATTTCAAACTGAATGGCGCCGTTCTCACTCACCCCTTTGGGTGCAATATAATCCAGAATCGCATCGAAAGTAGCATTCTCTATAGCCCCTACAGTTATTTCAAGTGGCAGGTTTTCGGTGATCTTCCCAACTTCACTTTCATCCACCTTTCCCTCGAATATCATTTTCTCCACATCGGCCAAAGTGGCGATGGTTGTTCCGTCATTAAAATTATTGGCTTCTATCACCTGGTTACCTACTTTAACCGGAACATCAAGCACCATCCCCGAGACTGTCGCCCTGATCTCTGTGGTTGCTGCCGATCCCAGCCCGCTAGTTGTCCCCGTTTTCACGATGTCGTAATTTTGCTGTGCTCCGGAAAGATTAACTTTTTCCTGGTTATACCGTTGCAGAGCCTGATTGAAAGCTAGTTGTGCATTGTCGAATTCATTGGCCGATATGACCCCCTTTTCAAAAAGACCTTTCTGGCGATTATAGATATTCTGTTCGTTTTCTAGGGCAAGTCTGGCTGTTTCCAGTTGTGTTCTGGAACTGTTGATACTATTCTTTGCACTGGTAAGGGCAGAAACATTAGGCACTACCTTTACTTTAGCCAGAAGGTCTCCTGCATTTACTTCTTCCCCGGCTTCAACAAATATTTCGTCAATTATACCCGAAATATTCGGTTTTATTAGGACCTCTTCTTTAGGAACGATACTACCGGTAGCTACCGTCTTTTTAATGATAGTCCCCATTTCGGCTTGCTCGGTCTCATAAACAACCGGATCCTCCTGGTTCTTAGAATATAAATAATACAAGGCTGCGGTGAAAGTGATCACAATAACAGCGAGAATGATAATGGTAACCGTTTTTTTCATTTTTATAGTTAGTTATTATTCGGTTCGTAGTGCATCTACAGGTTTTATTTTAATGGCATTCTGAGCCGGTATGAATCCGGCCAGTAATCCCGAAATTATTAATATTATCAAGGCAGAAATAACCACAGATATATCCACACTGGGGTTAGAAAACATATCTACCGGACCATTTGCATCAAGCACTTTATTGATAGCATAGATAACCAGGGCACCAAGAGATATTCCCAGCATGCCCGATATAATTGTAAGCACAATAGATTCCAGCAAGACCTGGCCTCGAATAGCCCACGGTGTAGCTCCCAGTGCCCTTCTAATACCTATCTCTTTAGTACGCTCCTTCACAACTATAAGCATGATATTGCTTATACCTATTACTCCTGATAACAAAACAAGGGTGCCAACAAAATACGCGATCAACTTTAAGGCAAAGAAGAGTCCTTCTATCCTGCTATATTGCTCATAGAGATCGAAATTCCCGATAGCCCTGTCGTCATCCGGATGTATAGTATGTCGTTGTTTTACTACATCGAATATGTTTTCTTTTAACTCGGTGATAGAAGAACCATCGTTGGCGGTGATCGCCATCCATCCCACACGGTCTCCACGGTTAAAAGCCTGAGAAAATGATGTGAAAGGCACATATATCTCTTTTTGATCTTCTTCAGAATCTCCTCCCTGCGACTTCTTCTTATAAGTTCCTACTACAATGAAGTTCACTCCATTGATCTTGATATAGGTTCCAAGAACATCCTCGTTCGAACCGTACAAGGCCGTCTTTACTCCTTCTCCTATTATAGCAACCTTTCTTTTTTCTTCTATATCCCCATAATTGATAAATCTCCCGCTGGTAATATCCATGGGCTGCTGCTCTATGATCTCCGGGTAATCTCCATATACATTAAATGCTCCTGTATTAAGGCCACGTACAACATTATTACTGCCTCCAAATCCACCCAGTTGATTCCTGGGTGAGATAAATCTCAATTCCGGCACATTGTCTTTTATAGCCTGTACATCTCCCAATCGATAGGTAAATCGTCGCCCCTTAGGCAAACCTTTATAGGGTTTAGAGATGGTCTGAGTCCACATGAACATGGTATTGGTGGCTATATCCCCGAAATCTGCTTTTACACCGTTTTCAAGACCTTTACCAGCAGCTAGAAGAATAACGAGGATGAAAATTCCCCAAAGCACTCCAAAGGCTGTAAGTACGGTTCTAAACCAATTACTGCTTAAGGCTTCTAATATTTCGCTCCAGCGGTCTCTGTTAAACATATTATTCTTCTCTTAAGGCTTCAATAGGCTTAATACGGGCAGCGCGCCAGGCAGGAAAGAATCCCGCAAGTGCCCCAGCGATTATAAGAACAAACACTGTAGTGATAGCCACGTTGAAATTTACCGATGGATTTACGATATAATCTATTTCTATGTTTGGCCCAATTACTTCTAATAACGCCATGCTGAAAATGAGTCCGAGAAAACCTGCAATTGCGGTTACAAATATAGATTCGTGCAAAATCATCCCAATAATAGACCAGGGTTGAGCGCCGATGGCTTTTCTTATTCCTATTTCTTTAGTTCGCTCTTTTACTATAATCAACATAATGTTACTAACGCCTACAACACCGGCAATAATCGTACAAATACCCACCACCCAGAAAAACAATTTAATCATGTCCATTAGATCGTAATATCGCTTTGCTTCTTCAAGTGAGTTCCAGCTATCAATGGCACTGTCATCCTCCGGTGCCACAATATGTCTTTCCTTCAAAAAGGATTCTATTTCATTGGAGATAGCAATGGAGTGTTGAACCGCTTGCTGAAATGTAGCCTGAGGTCTTAGGGTAAATCCCATGTTTCGCACTTTATTACCCCCGTTAAACACCCGTTGTGATGTGGATAATGGTAAGAATATCCTGGATTCTTCACGTTCACCGCCAGGGTCTGAATAAACACCAATAACTTTAAAATTTATTCCTGAGATCTGAACTTGTTCGCCTATCGCTTCTTTATTACCAAAGAGATCCTTATATACCTTATGACCAATCACTATAACTTTTTCATATCCGTTGTGATCATCGTAATTTAAAAAACGACCGGCTGTTAAAGATGCGTTCTCAATAAATTGATAGTCGGGATACACCCCTTCTACTCTGTAACTTCCCGATTCGTTCTTGTAAGTTGCGACACCGCTCCATATACGGTACACGGACGATTTAAATTCCAGATCGTCTTCGTATTTCTTTATAAGCAGATCATAGTCCTCGTTTCGAAGTTCTATAAACCTGCCCGGATTAAGTCCTTTATGTTCAACTGTTGTTACCCCGGTCCAAACTACGATCCTATTGGCGGCATCCTCTTCAAACTCTTTGGCAACGCCGTTGGTCATTCCTTGCCCAAAACCAAGAAGGATTACCAGTATAAAAATTCCTGAAGCCACCGAAAGACCCGTTAAAAAAGTACGGAGTTTGTTCTTTCTGATGGTTTCGAATATTTCCTGCCAACGCTCTATATTAAACATGGGAGGTCGCTTTTACCCTTACTTGTGAAATAATTGAGTCATCTATTATAATTCCATCCTTCAAATTCACGATCCGTTTACACATATGCGCAATATCGTCTTCGTGGGTAACGATCAGGATGGTTTTGCCTTCATCATTAATGGATTGAATGATCTCCATAACTTCGTAGGAGGTAGTAGAATCCAACGCTCCTGTAGGTTCGTCTGCAAGCAGTACTTTTGGTTCGCTAGCTAAAGCTCTGGCAATGGCAACACGTTGTTTTTGTCCTCCGGAGAGTTCATTTGGTAAATGAGTAGCCCATTCTGCAAGCCCTACTTTTTCCAGATAATGCATTGCCTTTTCATTTCTTTCGTTGCGTTTTACACCCTGATAGTACAGTGGCATCGCAACATTTTCCAGCGCATTTTTGTAGGATATCAGGTTGAACGACTGAAACACAAAGCCCAGGAACTTGTTCCGGTAACGGGCTGCGATCTTTTCATTAAGGTTGTGTATTAATGTACCATCCAACGTGTAGGTCCCCTGATCGGCTTCATCTAACATCCCTAATATGTTGAGCAAGGTAGATTTACCGGATCCTGAGGAACCCATGATAGCCACAAGTTCTCCTTCATTGACGGTAAAATCGATCCCTTTGAGAACATGTAAGGTGTTAGTTCCCATTACATAGGATTTGTGTAAGTCTGTTATTTCTATCATCATGATTTATTCAAATACAAATTAAGGCGGTTTATCGCTTTCTTTTGTGAAATTCATGTTAAGACTAGCCCGTAGGGTTGCAGTAAAGTCTTTGCAATAAGACTATTTACTGAATAATATGTTACACCGATCCTGTCTGGAATTTCACGTTCCAGACTCTTTAGCTTTTTTACGCATTCGGTAAATGGCATAACCAACACCTGCAACTAATAAATAGGGGAAGATCATCAGGTAGATTATTCCATTATTGATTCCTGCCGCAGCCTGTCCTTTTTCTTCACTTTCAAGCACGGCCCGGCACATTGCACATTGCGCTTCCACAGGCACCACGGTTAAAAGAAAAAGAAATATAAGTATGAGGAGACGCTGTTTCATAATTAATAATATGGGGAGATCATAAGATATACTATTACACCACTTACCGCTACATAAAGCCATAATGGAAAGGTAAAACGGGCAATCTTCTTATGCATTTCAAAATTTCCGTTCAACGCTCTAACGAAGGTGATCAGCACAAAAGGGATTACAACGATAGACAAGAAGATATGGCTTAGCAAGACTACAAAATATATATACCGTAAAATCCCTTCTCCCCCGTAGGATGTGGAATCGGAGGTCATGTGATAGGCCACATACATCAGCAGAAATAAAGCCGATAATACGATACACAGTTTCATGATACGTTCATGGACTTGCCGGTTTCCCTTTTTTATTTGAATAAGAGCAACCACAAGTAACACTGCTGTAAGTGCATTGATAGACGCATATATAGGTGGTAGGAAGCCCATTCGTTCTACACCTGGGATTCTAACCGAAAACAACAACGCAACCACTACAGGGATCGCAATGGAAAGTATCCAAATCCATACCGTGTATTTCTTTGTGATTGTTTCCCTGGTCATAATTCTATTTTTCAATTAAAAGTTCAATATCCTCAATAAGCATTTGTATACCTTCTGCTTCGAGGCCATCGTAATAAATGATCGGGTTGCCGTGCTCATCGTACCGAGACCTTATTTTTCCTTCCTGGTCGATAAGTGCGAAATACCCGGAATGTTCGAAACCACCTTCCACTTCCGAATTCTCTCCAACGTAAAGATTGAATCCATTGTTGGCCAGCTCGAATATCCTGGCTTTATCGCCCGTAAGTAAATGCCAGTTTGGATTAGTGATCTGGTAGCTTTCCGCGTAATCTTGTAAAACTTCAGGAGTGTCGTATTCCGGATCTATACTAAAAGAGGCTATGCCTAAATTGGGATTACCATAGAATTCATTCTGCACCTTTACCATATTCCTGTTCATTATCGGGCAAATAGAAGGACAGGTTGAAAAGAAGAATTCTGCCACATATACTTTGCCCTTATAATTTGCATTTGAAATCGTTTTACCATTTTGATCGGTAAAACTAAAATTCGGAACTGTTCCAATTACCGCCAGATCCGGTTCCGAATAATGATCCACGATCTTGGGAATGGCCCAAATACCAAAAATGAGAATGATAAATGAGATCCCTATATAAGAATAATTCTTTTTCATGATCTTAAATTTCCCTATCAGATTTATACTTTTTTAATTCGAGGCGATACTCGGCCAGAATTACCTTTACATCATCGTCCATTTTATTATTTATTTCAGCAAAATTTCTGGCATCAAATCCATAAAGTTTCCCTACGTCTTCATCGTCATTCCGACCCCTGAGGTTTCTTTTTTTATCAATTATGAAAACATACGGACTACTATTATCCGGCATTAGTAAATATTCAGACTGAAGAGAATTGAAAACTTCTTTAATTTCTCCTGAAGTACCATAGACAAATCTCCATCTATTGGTATCGGCGATTTCCGAAAGTTTCTCTCTTAAAGCAATCGAGGCTTCTTCAGATCCTTCGGGCTGAAGTATCACGATTTGAAAATCGTTAAATCCCCTGTACTTCTTGTATATCTTATGCGCTAGATTATAAGCATTCACTTTGTTTGCCAGTGGGTCGTTTCCGAAGAATCCTAAAATAGTAATACTGTTTTGAAGGCGAATCGTATCAGTATCGGGCGAAGTGAACTTATCGATTTCTACGATGTTCTCTGTAAGTACAGGTAGTCTTCCAAAATTATCCTTTCCCGACGCAAAGAATATATACATGGAAAGCGGCAAAAGGAACAAGACTCCTAAAACTAAATACTTTTTAATTTGCATAGCAGATAAACTCTTACAAAAATACTCCCAAAATAAGCGGGAAACAACCTCTTAACGATTTTTTATAAGCATAAAAAAACCCTGCCAGGCAGGGTTTTTATTATAATGTGTGCTCTTAAAAGCTAAATTTAATATAATTGTTTTTGTAAACGTCGAAGATATAATCTCCTTCAATTAGTAATATAAGCACAAGATAGCATATAAGAAAGATCGCAGTCCATACAACAGCACGGCGCAGAGCCCTAACTTCATCACGCATGTGCATAAAATCCCAGGTAATATAATAGGCTTTTACGAGTGTAAGGACAATAAAAATCCAGTTAAGCAATCGCATCGCCAAAAATCGATTCTCGGTAAGAAACTCTGGTTTTATAATACCCAATGCTACTTCTATGATGGTTACAACGGATAAGAAGGTGAATACACCCCAGATCTTTCTTTCATTCGACTTAAATTTTACAAGTCCTCTGAATATTTCAAGTTTATGATCGTGTGCCATGTTCTTAATTTATAATACTATACAAGATAAAAGAAGGTAAATACAAATACCCAGACCAAATCTACAAAGTGCCAGTAAAGACCCACTTTCTCAACCATTTCGTAATGCCCGCGTTTTTCGTAGGTGCCTATTACCACATTAAAGAAAATGATCAGGTTGAAGATCACACCGGAAAATACGTGGAAACCGTGGAAACCGGTAATAAAGAAAAAGAAGTCTGCAAATAGTGGGGTTCCGTATTCGTTGTGCTTTAGGTTGGCACCTTCCACAACCAGTTTCCCGTCGTTTACTAATTTATTTACACTCATTTCGCGATTGTATATCGCTTTCTCTCCTATTGCATCCAGATTAATATACGAGCGCTCCAATCTTGCTACTTCCTGTTTGTCTGCTTCCAGATCGGATGCACGAAGAGCAGTCATATCAGGTACTAGTTCCTGGTCTCGTATGAGTAGATTTTCGTTGGCAAGAAATCCTGCCTTTACTTCTTCGTAATTGAAAGTGGTTGTGGTTCCGCCTTCCATATACCAAACTCCATTTCCTTCGGTGTGTGTCTCTGCCGTGCTCGGTAAAGGAACCGCAAAGTCGCCAATAGCAACACGATTGCCATCTTTATCGAGAAACTGCAGTATCTTTCCGCCATTTGTCTCTACGGCACCATAATCTCCTTTAATGAACGTAGCCCATTCCCAAGCTTGAGAGCCTACGAAAATAAGACCACCGATCACTGTAAGGAACAAATAGATAATTACTTTATTCTTCTGCATCTTATGCCCGGCATCTACGGCTAATACCATAGTTACAGAGGAGAAAATAAGAATGAAGGTCATAAAAGCCACATAGTACATAGGTGCATCAACACCATGCAAGAAAGGGAAGTGGGTGAACACCTCATCGGCTATAGGCCATGCATCAATAAATTTAAATCTTGAAAATCCATATGAGGCAAGAAATCCCGAGAAGGTTAAAGCATCCGAAACGATGAAGAACCACATCATCATTTTTCCGTAGC
>CAJQNO010000167.1 GCA_905479745.1 uncultured Flavobacteriaceae bacterium
GTCGAGTTTATCGATTATATCCGGAATTAGCCTGATGGATGCAATCTCTTTATATTTTTTTCTGAATTCATCTGCCGGAGTTCCAAAATACGATTTATGTCCGGGTAATGACTTACTTACTCCACTTTGAGCAGAAATTACTGCTTTCTCACCGATGGTGATACCACTGGTTATACCTACCTGTCCCCAGATGGTCACCATGTCTTCAATAAGTACGCAACCTGCTATCCCTACCTGAGAGGCAATTAGGCAGCGGCGACCAATCACCGAATCGTGTCCTACATGCACCTGATTGTCCAGCTTGGTCCCTTCCCCAATGATCGTGGATGCAGATACACCCCTGTCTATGGTACATAAGGCTCCTATGTCTACGTTATCCTTTATGATCACATTTCCCCCACTGATCAGCCGGTCGTAATTTTCGGGCCTGTTCTTATAGTAAAAGGCGTCGGCTCCCAATACCGTCCCTGAATGAATGGTAACATTATTACCTATGATCGTATTATCATAAATACACACATTGGAATGGATCAAACAATCGTTTCCTATCTGTACATTGTTGCCAATAAACACATTGGGCTGTATGATGGTGTGTCTGCCAATTACTGCATTTTCGGCTATAGCAGCCCTTGCAGGCTCGAATGGGTTGAAATGATTGGTAAGTTTATTAAAATCCCGAAACGGATCATCCGAGATCAAGAGGGCCTTCCCCTTGGGGCAATCCACCTTCTTATTGATAAGGATCACTGTGGCTAGGGAACTTAGGGCTTTATCGTAGTATTTCGGGTGATCAACAAATACAATATCTCCGGGCTGAACTACATGTATCTCGTTCATCCCCAGCACAGGAAAGTTGGCATCACCAACATATTCACAGTCTAAGATCTGTGCAATATCTTCCAATTTTTGTTGCGTGCCGAATTTCATACGAGTTATTCCTTGATTCGTTCCTGGTACTGGCCTTTGTCTGTATCTATCTTGATCTTATCTCCTTCGTTGATGAATAAAGGTACGTTAATTTGTGCACCGGTCTCCACAGTTGCCGGTTTAGTTGCATTTGTAGCCGTATTTCCTTTAACTCCGGGCTCTGTGGCAGTTACTTCAAGGATCACATGGGCGGGCATTTCAACGGACAAGGGCATATTATCTTCTGTATTTATGATCACAGTCACCACTTCTCCCTCTTTCATAAGGTCCGGGCTGTCCAACGCATCTTTCTGAAGTTGAATTTGTGTGTAATCTTCGGTATTCATAAAGTGAAAGGTATCCCCTTCATTATACAAATACTGAAATTTATGAGTCTCCACCCTAACGTCTTCTATCTTATGCCCTGCCGAAAAAGTATTGTCTATCACCTTCCCCGTGGTTACACTTTTTAATTTGGTACGCACGAAGGCCGGGCCTTTTCCTGGTTTTACGTGAAGAAACTCTATTATTTTATAAATGTCGTGATTGTACTTTATACACAATCCTTTTCTAATATCTGAAGTAGTTGCCATTGTTTTATTTCTGAATTAATTTGAACTGAAGTAGCCTTTCATAATACCACGCTTCGAGTTCTTTATGAATTGAAGGATCTCATCCCGTTCGGGAGTAGCTTCCATTTCGGCTTCTATGATCTCTGAAGCCTGGGTAGTATTATAATTTTTCTGATAGAGGATACGATAGATATTCTGTATTTCCCTGATCTTTTCCGGGCTGAATCCCCGACGTCTAAGTCCGATAGAGTTGATCCCCACATAAGACAGTGGCTCACGAGCTCCCTTCACGTAAGGCGGGACATCCTTTCGTACCAGAGATCCTCCTGTAACGAAGGCGTGATTCCCTATCATGCAGAACTGGTGAACGGCGGTCATTCCGGCCAATACAACATAATCTCCCACGGTAATGTGGCCTGCCAGGGTGCTATTGTTAGAAAATATACAGTTATCCCCAACGATACAATCGTGTGCGATATGGCAATAGGCCATGATCCAGCAATTCTTACCAATTACTGTTTTTCCGCGATCTATAGTACCCCGGTTAATGGTAACATACTCCCTGATGGTGGTACCATCTCCAATTTCGGCAGTGGTATCCTCGTCGTTGAACTTAAGATCCTGCGGGATGGCAGAGATCACAGCACCCGGGAAAATATTGCAGTTCTTCCCTATTCGGGCACCTTCCATGATGGTGACGTTAGACCCTATCCAGGTTCCTTCCCCAATCACTACATTGCTGTGGATGGTTGTAAAGGGCTCGATCACCACGTTTTTGGCAATTTTTGCTCCGGGATGCACATATGCTAAAGGTTGATTCATTTAAATATTTTTAGTTTTTACGATCTGCGCCATTAATTCGGCTTCTGTAACCAACTTATTATTGGCATAGGCTTTTCCATTCATGTGTACGATCCCTCTGCGAATAGGAGAAATAAGCTTCAGATCGAAAAATAAAGTATCCCCCGGATTTACCTGTTGCTTGAATTTCACATTGTTGATCTTCATAAAGTAAGTGAGGTAATTCTCGGGATCCGGCACCGTGCTCAACGCCAGTATCCCTCCGGTCTGGGCCATTGCCTCTACTATAAGAACACCTGGCATCACGGGTGCTCCCGGGAAGTGCCCCACAAAAAATGGTTCGTTCATGGTCACGTTCTTCAGGCCAACCACATGCGAATCGGATAGCTCCAGGATCTTATCCACCAAAAGGAATGGTGGCCTGTGTGGCAACATATCCATGATCTGGTTCACATCCTTTACGGGAGGCTGATTTACATCGAACTGAGGAACCTTATTCCGGTTCTCCAGTTTTATCATTTTAGAAAGTTTCTTCGCAAACTGGGTATTTATATGATGTCCGGGTTTATTAGCGATCACTTTTCCTCTTACCCTGGTCCCGATAAGTGCCAGATCTCCAATTACATCCAGGAGTTTATGCCGGGCAGCTTCATTGGGATAATGCAGGGTTAGGTTATCCAGGATCCCGTTTGGCTTTACCGATATCTTATCCTTTTTAAAAGCCTCACGCAGCTTTTCCATGGTGCTGGGAGACAATTCCTTGTCTACATATACTATGGCGTTGTTAAGGTCACCTCCTTTTATAAGCCCGTGTTCCAACAACATTTCTATTTCGTGCAGAAAACTAAAGGTACGCGCATCAGAGATTTCGTTCTTAAAATCGGATAAGCGCTTTAAGGAAGCATTCTGGGTTCCCAGTACCTTGGTCCCAAAATCGACCATGGTGGTTACCTGGTATTCTTCGGAAGGGATAATGGTTATCTCACTCCCCGATTCCTCATCGGTGTAGGAGATAACTTCCTTGATGATATACTCTTCCCTGGCTGCCTCCTGTTCAACAATACCCGCCTTTTCGATGGCCTCCACGAAAAATTTTGAAGAACCGTCCATAATAGGAGGTTCAGAAGCATTTAATTCGATCATACAATTATCTACCTCCATCCCCACAAGGGCTGCCAATACATGTTCGGAAGTCTGGATCTTCACCCCCAGCTTCTCAAGATTGGTTCCCCGCTGTGTATTGACTACATAGTTGGCGTCTGCCTCGATCACCGGATGGCCTTCCAGATCTACACGAATAAAGGCATAGCCGTAATTCTCGGGTGCAGGTTTAAATGTAATGGTAACCTCTTTGCCGGTGTGCAATCCCACGCCGGTAAGTGAAACCTCCTTACCAATAGTACGCTGTTTTACCACACATTTAGTCATTGTTCTGGTTTTTTTCAAATGTATTAAATCGCTCTATTATTTTTGGTAGGTTTTTAAAATGCACATAACTTTTGTTGTAATCGCCGTATTTCAAGGCTGGCGATCCCTGCAACACTTCATCGTCCTTAACATTGCGCCCAATTCCACTCTGAGCCTGAATGCGTACATTGTTCCCAATTACCAGGTGACCCACGATACCTACCTGGCCACCTATCATACAATTCTTTCCAATTTTAGTAGACCCAGCTATTCCTGTTTGAGCAGCGATTACCGTATTCTCGCCTATTTCCACATTATGAGCGATCTGGATCTGGTTGTCCAGCTTCACCCCTCTCCGGATCACGGTAGAGCCCAAGGTGGCCCTGTCTATAGTAGTTCCGGCTCCTACATCTACATTGTCTTCGATGATCACATTTCCTGTTTGAGGAACCTTAGAATATTCTCCCTGTTCGTTCGGTGTAAATCCAAAACCGTCGGCTCCAACTATTACTCCGCTGTGAATCACGCAATTATTTCCTATCACGGTTTCCGAATAGATCTTGGCCCCCGCAAAAACAACTACATCATTACCAATTTTTACATTATCACCAATATAAACATTAGGATAGATCTTTACATTATTCCCAATACGCACTTTCTCTCCTATATATGAAAAAGCACCCAGGTATAAGTTATCGCCCATTTGAGAGCTTTCGGAAATAAAAACAGGTTGTTCTATCCCAGATTTGTTCATCTTAACCTGGTTGTAATATTCCAGGAGCTGGGAAAACGCCTTGTAGGCATCTTCCACACGGATCAAAGTAGTGGAGATCTCGTTTTCAGCCACAAAATCCTTATCGACAATAGTCACCGAAGCCTCGGTGGTGTATATAAAGTGGGTGTATTTCGGGTTGGCCAAAAAGGTTAAACTTCCTTCCGATCCCTCCTCGATTTTCGCTAATTTAGATACTTCAACATCTGCGTCGCCTTCCACTTCCCCGTTTAGTATCCCCGCAATCTGGGTGGCTGTAAATTTCATGTTTAGATTTCAGTGTTGCAAAAATAGAAAAAAAGGTTCATTAATCAGACTTGGGGTAGCACAGATAATATTTTACCACCTTTTCTGAAAGTGCTTTCAGATTAAG
>CAJQNO010000168.1 GCA_905479745.1 uncultured Flavobacteriaceae bacterium
ACTTCAATTCTATAATGGTGAATGGGGAACTAAAGCAAGACTATTCTCCCGTTCGATTAGACGTGATTTCACCACCCGAAGAATAATTTTGTAGTATTTTTGCCGCCTATGGCAATTCAGAAAAAGGTACAGATAAAAAACCGAAAGGCTCGCTTCGAATACGAGATCCTCGATACCTATACTGCAGGCATTGTGTTGCGGGGTACGGAGATAAAGGCTATTCGTGAAGGGAAGGCGTCTATTGCTGAAAGTTTTTGTGAGTTTAGCAATGGTGAGCTATTTGTGATCAATATGACGGTCCAGGAGTATTCGCATGCCACCCACTTTAACCACAACCCGAAATCTGAACGCAAACTTCTCCTTAACCGAAGTGAACTAAAGAAACTTGAGAAAGAGGTGAAAAATACCGGGCTCACCATCATTCCACTACTGTTATTTACCAACGAAAAAGGGCTCGCAAAAATGAAGATCGCCCTCTGTAAAGGAAAGAAACAGTACGATAAGCGGGAATCTATAAAAGAGCGCGATACAAAGAGAGACCTTAGTCGGATCAAGAAATCTTTCAATAATTAATCGCTTGGAAAGGTAAAATTTTGCTGAAATAAAAATGGTCTATACTTACATTTCTATTTTCACTCAGGTGTCGAACAACCATAACAGTGTCGTTTACGTCTTTTAAATAGAAACCCATCAATGAAACTAGTATTTAGACTGCTGCTTTTACTTCTTACCACACAAGTTTCTGCCCAGATCGTTGGAAAGGTGACCAATTCTGAAGGCGAACCACTACCCTATGTGAACATTTACCTGGAAGATTCGTATACTGGTACCACTTCCAACGACGACGGTAACTATGAATTGGCTGTAAATAAAACCGGAAAATATACCGTTGTCTTTCAATTTTTAGGGTACACCAGGGTAACAGAAGAAATAAGCATTAGTTCGCTCCCACATATTCTCAACGTTACTCTAAAAGAGGAGACAACCAGTCTCGATGAAGTGGTGATCGATACTTCCGAAGATCCCGCCTACAGGATCATTAGAAACACGATCGCCCAACGAAAGGCCAACCTGGATCGAATATCGGAATATGAAGCCGATTTCTATTCCCGGGGACTATGGAGGGTAGATAGTATTCCGGAGAAGTTTATGGGACAGGAGGTGGGAGATTTCGATGGTCAGCTGGATTCCACCCGTACCGGCATCGTTTATCTTTCAGAAACCATATCAAAGATCGCTTACAGAAAACCGAACGACTTCAAAGAAACCATTGTTGCCAGCAAGGTAAGTGGAAACGACAACGGTTTTAGCTTTAACACCGCTATAGATGCCGAGTTCTCTTTTTATAAGAATAATCTTTCCCTTAACGCCTCTATTGTATCTCCCATCGCAAACAACGCGTTGAGTTATTACAACTACAAACTAGACGGGGTTTTCTATGAAGGAAAAAAACTCATCAATAAGATAATTGTTACACCTAAACGCCCGAACGACAGGGTTTTTGAAGGAGTTATTTATATAGTAGAAGACGATTGGCAATTGTATGGCCTTGAGCTGTCTACCAACGGACAGGCTATTCAGATCCCTTTCGTAAAACAACTAATTTTCAAACAGAACTTCAGTTTTGATCCTAAAAACAATTTTTGGGTAAAACGCTCCCAAACCATCGATTTCGGATTCGGTTTCTTTGGATTTAATGGAGACGGAAGATTTATCGCGGTGTACAGCAATTATAATTTCAACCCTGAATTTGAAAAACGATCGTTTACAAACGAAGTGCTCTCCTTTAAGCCGGAGGCCAATAAAAAGGATTCATTGTTTTGGCGCGGGATTCGCCCTGTTCCCTTAACGGATGAAGAGTTGAACGATTACATTAAAAAAGACAGTATCCAGCAATTGCGAAAATCTAAACCTTATTTGGACTCGCTGGACAGGAAGAATAATCGTTTCAAACTGCTTGATGTGCTTTTCGGGTATACCTACGAGAATAGTTTCGAGAAATGGGATCTAAGTTATAAGGGGCCTCTGCCCGGGGTTAATTATAATACAGTGCAGGGATGGAATGGAAATATTGGCCTTACATTTTTCCAAGCCTATGGTGAAACCCGGTCCCGGTATTTACGAATACATTCCACTTTCGAATATGGCGTGTCCGATCAGAGATTGCGTCCAACAGCAGGGATCACCTATAATTATAACCGCAATAATAATTCATTCATTGGGTTTTTCGCCGGAAACGCAGCAACTCAGTTTAACCGTTCAGAGCCTATAAGTCCGTTGATCAATTCTATCGCGACACTCTTCTTCGAACGTAATTACATGAAGGTTTTCGACCTAACTTATGTAAAAGCAAATTGGGGGCAGGAAGTGTTTAATGGTCTCTACCTCCAGGCAAGTACGGGTTATGAAAAACGAAAACCGTTATTTAACACGACAGATTATGTGGTCATCCCGAACGACGAGGTAGAATTCACGGTAAATAATCCCAGACCAAGTGAAAACGGCATCACCCCTGTCGACATCCTACCCCATGATATCATCAAGTCGAAGTTAAACGCCTATGTAACTTTCGGACAAAAATATTACAGTTACCCTGATGGCAAAGTGAATATGGGAGGGAACAAATACCCACGCTTGCGATTAGAATTTGAAAACGGTCTAGGAGCCTCCCTGAGCGACTATAATTATAGCCAGCTAAACGCATATGTTGCACAAAATGTTTCGTTGGGGAACAAAGGAAGACTGATCTATCGTTTAAAAGGCGGCACCTTTTTTAACGGGGATGATATTTCCTTTGCAGACTATCAGCATTTTAACGGAAATCAGACGCGGGTAGGAACCTCATCCACATACAGTGAGGTATTCAATCTCCTGCCTTATTACCAGCTAAGTACCAATCAAAGTTTTTTTGAAGGTCACCTTGAACACAACTTCAGGGGATGGATCCTGGGCAAGGTCCCCGGGATAAACAAATTAAACTTCAACCTGGTCGCCGGTGTACACATGCTAAGCATCGATGGGAAAAAACCATATTCCGAATATACTCTGGGGATCGATAATCTGGGCTGGGGTAAGTTTCGCTTCTTAAGACTGGATTACGTACGATCCTACTACAATGGGGTGGGTGACGGCGCAGTGATCTTCGGATTGAAATTTCTAAACCTATTCCAGTAAATTAGTCTTCATTTAAAGTGTTATACAGAGGTAAGTGATTTCAGAAGAATTAAATTTATTCCTTAATTTCACATTTCTTCATTAAATTTATCGAATGACCGACTTACAAATAGCGCAAAGCGTACAAGAACAACATATCCGCGACATAGCGGCAAAACTCAACGTTTCAGAAGAAAATTTAGAATATTACGGCAATAACAAGGCAAAATTACCGCTCACACTCATAAACGAAGATAAGGTAAACTCTAATAACCTCATTCTTGTTACTGCCATCACCCCAACCCCGGCCGGAGAAGGTAAAACCACAGTATCTATTGGTCTAGGGGATGGTCTCAACCATATTGGTAAAAAAGCGATGATAGTTCTGCGGGAACCCAGCCTTGGACCTGTATTTGGCATAAAGGGTGGAGCCGCAGGAGGTGGACATAGCCAGGTGATCCCAATGGTAGATATCAACCTGCATTTTACCGGAGACTTTCCGGCCATTGAAAAAGCCAATAACCTGCTGGCGGCACTTATCGACAATAATATTCAGAGTAAGAGTAGAAGCCTGGGTATCGATCCACGTACCGTGCTGTGGAAGCGTTGTATGGATATGAACGACCGCGCCCTCCGGAATATCGTAGCAGCACTAGGCGGTAAGGCGGGCGGTGTCCCGAACGAGACAGGCTTTAATATCACGGCTGCTTCAGAGATCATGGCCATACTCTGCCTGAGTAAGGATTTCGAGGATCTGCAACTGAAATGCGGGAATATATATGTAGGAGATACCTTCGACGGACAGCCAGTCTATGCTCGCGACCTCAACGCCCAGGGTGCCATGGCCGTGCTGCTTCGGGAAGCCATAAAACCAAATCTGGTACAAACCCTGGAGGGCAATCCTGCCCTCATTCACGGAGGACCTTTTGCTAACATCGCACAAGGAACTAATTCTATCCTGGCTACTAAAATGGGCCTAAGCCTGAGTGATTATGTGGTTACTGAAGCCGGATTCGGTGCCGATCTGGGAGCCGAGAAATTTTTGAACATCAAATGTCGTGAAGCCGGTTTTTCTCCTAAAACGGTGGTACTGGTGGCTACAATTCGCGCCCTGAAATATCATGGTGGCAAGCCCCTGGACCAACTTACGAACGAAGATACAGCTGCGCTGAAGGCCGGACTACCCAATTTGGAGCGGCATATTGAAAGCCTGAAAAGTTTTGGGATCCCAGTAGTGGTGGCAGTGAACGCCTTTGGAAGTGATACCGAAGCCGAAAAACAAATGCTGGTAAACCATTGCGATTCGATGGGAATTCCTGTTGCTATAAGCAACGGTTGGGCAGACGGAGGAAAAGGCTGCTCAGAACTGGCAAAAAAAGTTGTGGAGGCTGTCGCAGGCTGTAAAAGTACCTTCCGCCCTACCTACAACCTGGAAGATACATTATTAACCAAGATGGAGAAGATCTGTACCAATATATACGGAGCTAACGACGTGGAACTCTCGGCCAAAGCCAGGCGCCAATTAAAACGTTTTGAAGACCTTGGATATTCCAAACTACCTGTCTGTATGGCTAAAACCCAAAAAAGCCTGAGCGACAACGATAAATTGCTGGGTAGACCTGAGAATTTCAGTATTCATATCAGGGAATTGGAGATCGCAGCCGGTGCAGGCTTTGTGATCCCTATAGCAGGAAATATGCTGCGTATGCCCGGACTTCCGGCTACTCCTGCTTCAGAAAATATTACCATCGATAAGGACGGAAATATAACAGGATTGTTTTAAACGCTCTTATGTGAAATTTTAGGGCTGTTCAGGGTGTAAAACGAGCTTCCCAATTCGGCTTGAGTTTTAAAAGTATCACAAAAATTCCAAGTAACATAAACAAAGCTAACATGTACCCACCAATTGAATAACCTGCTGTATTTTTAGCTAGGTTCACAGGGACGAACTGGCCATTTTCCAATTTTAGGCTCACCGTGTAATTATTGGTGTTTTCCATGTTGAACAAAGTTCGTTTCAATCCCTTATTCAGGAACATAAAAATACTTTTGCTTCTGTGCATATCCCGGAACAGTTGGTTTTGTATCCAAATGGTTTGAATATCTTCCGGCAGATCTATCTGGTAAACCGCTATGCTTTCATGTCCTAGCTTGATCACGGGATTATTTAAGGTAATCTCCTGGTCATTTATAAATAGCTTTAAATTACTTCCTAACAGTTTGGCAGTTAGTTCTTTGAATTCCTCTGGAGTCGAATAGCTATCTGCAGTAAACTCCTGGTGAACTACCTGTTCGAAAGCCGTAAGGGCTGCCCTCAATTGAAGTGTCCACTGCCCGCTTTTATCTTCCATTAAAACAATACTGGATTGTGCAGGAGAATGTGCAAAGCCAATCAAAGGGATCAATAAAATAAATCCAGCAAAGAAAGATTGTATCCTGTATATCAAGCTATTGAACATAGGCACCTCTTAATCCATTAATAAAATTATTATTTCCTGCCTCATCAACATGATAGTGGTAACCACGAGTGTCATCAGTATGGCCACGCAGATCATCTAAATTGGTTGGGATATTACCACTGGTATCTTCTAGTTCATAGATCCCGTAACCGTCCAGGGCATAACCAATTAGTGCCGCATGGCCGTCTGCCTGAGCTATTTTAGTACTGTATCCTGTAGCCGCGTGGTAGTGATATCCCTGATGAACATTTATATGTCCTCCGGCATCGTCAAAAGGAGCCAAGGTATAAGCACTTAGAATTACATTTACAGGAGCCGGAGCCGAATACTCGATCCCATTTAATGCTATACCTCTTGTAGAAGGTACATTTACCTGCCCTCCAGGAGCTGTGGCAAAATAAGTAGCTGTATTTTGATACACCGGCGTTATAGGAATAGTCCAGGTTTGGGATAAGCTAGCTATATAAGCCGGAATACATTCCACACAGTAATTCTCGTATTCACTCCCCACATTCGGATTCGCGGCATTGATACAATCTTCTTCCGTTTCGGTGATATATACATCGCCGTTAGCATCGTACATAAGCCAGGTGGGATCGTTGTAGAAGGTCGCCAGGTTTTCAATAAATGGTCCATCCACATCGTAAACTTCTCCACTTTCCAGCCATATTCCACCAGCATCTGTACCATTCGAAATATTTTCGGGACACCATGGTCCCATCTCATGATCTGAAGGTGTGCTATTAGTTACGATCTGATAACACTCTGTTACGGTACCATCCGATAAAGTACAAGGCACCGTGGTAATGGTAACAGATGCTGTCGTGAAATTGGATGCATCTACATTTACTATTATGCTGTCATCGTCGTCGTCTTCTGCCGTTGTAGTGGTGGCTTCGTCATCACTGGAACAAGAAGATAAGGTGATAAAACCTAAGGTTGCATATATTAATGCAAGAACAGAATATTTTATAAGATTAGAACTCATGATTTTTGATTTGTTAATTTCTTAAGACAATGATGAGGATTATCTTCACCTGCAGTTGATCTAAAAAAATGTTAGAAAGTAGTATATATGAGCAGTTTTTTTTACAAAAGCTCCATAACGAATTATGAAGCTTTTGCTAAACAAACTAACTAAAAAACACTATCTACTAATTTTCTCGTCTTTTTCCTTTGGGTTTGGGTGCTTTATCAAATTCCTCCTCTGTGATGAACCCATCTTCATTTAGATCTACATCGGCAAAGGCTTCCTTCAATGGGCCTTTTACCTCAGCTTCCGAAAGTTTCCCATCCTCACTAGCATCCATTTCTTTTAGCAATTCGCTAAATGTGGGAGGTTTTTTAGACTTTCCGTCCCTGGGCTGGGCATTTGTTACAGCCACGAACCCCAGACAAAAACCCATTACTATTAATCCCTTTTGTAAATTCATCGTTTTCATTTTTTTTGTTTTAGTGATCGGTAGTATGACCACATATCAGGATAATAGTTGTATTGTCTTAGTGGGTTTTCAGCGAATGCCTGGAGAATTTCAGCAGAAAACCAAAAAACGCCTTTGAAACTTCATGCCCTGCCACCTCAGGCGGTGTAAAATAGAATCCTGCTGTTTATTATTTTACTTTATTTGTACTATGAGATTTATAAATAGATATATTCTTCAAGTGATAATTTGGATTGGAGTCTGGTGTCTGCTTTGGGTCTCGGCCGATACAGATTTAAGGTTCATCCGCGATCACGCGTTGGCATTCGGGATGCAGCTGATCCTAATTTTTGGCATGATCGCCTATGCCGTTCCGCAGTTTCTTTTTCAGAAAAAAATTCTGCAGTTCTTAATTCTAACCATTCTTGCTATCCTGTTAAGCGCTTTTATATCTTCTGAATTTGGCCCGTCCCCTAAAATCGGACCGCCATCTGGCACCGAAATGAGGCCAGGATCGGCCAGAATACCCTCCCGCTTCTTTATACACCTGCTCATCATGTCCATCTCGAGTGTTGCTGCTATCTTGATCGAAACCATTATTTATGCGCGTAACAAGGAACAATTGGCCGCTCTGGCCAAAGCAGAACTGATGGAGAGTGAATTGAAATTATTGAAAATGCAAATAAACCCGCATTTTCTTTTCAATGCCCTCAACAATATCTATACACTTTCTGTAACTAATTCAGAAAAAACACAAGAGAGTATCAATACACTTTCCGAAATGCTCCGTTATGTAATTTATGATTGCGAACAGGCAAAAGTACCCTTAAAAAAAGAGCTCGACTATATAGGTAATTATATCAGTCTCTTTAATTTGAAGAGCAGCAAGCGTTACGATATTACGTTCCTTAAGGACGTAGCCGATGAAAATACAATAGTAGCACCCATGCTTTTTATTCCGTTTGTAGAAAACGCATTAAAACATAGTAGTATTGAAAAAGGAAAGGGTAATTTTGTACATATATCACTGGTTCAGAAAGGAGAAACGATCGAATTCACTTTAGAAAACAGTCTACCTTCAAACAAGAAAACGAAAGATACAGTAGGAGGAATTGGCTTACCAAATGTTCGCAAACGACTGGAGCTTTTATATCCAGAACGGCACGAACTGAAGATAACAAAACAGGATACCTTCAAAGTATATTTAAAATTGATGATCGTATGAGTACTATACAATGTATAATCATAGATGACGAAGAATTGGCCAGGACGCTTCTAAAAACGTACGTGGATAGGGTAAGTTATCTCAATTGTATAGGCTCTTTTGAAAATCCGATGGAAGCTTTAGACTTTATTCGCCAAAATGAAGTTGACCTGATCTTCTTAGACATACAAATGCCCGAATTAAAAGGAACAGAATTTGCCGAAATTATTTCAAATACCGCGGTGCGAGTGATTTTTACCACAGCCTATTCTGAATACGCCTTGCAAGGATTTGAATTGAACGCCTTGGACTACCTGCTAAAACCCATAACCTTTCAACGGTTTTTAAGCGCAGTCGAAAAATTTCCTCATCCCACAAACAACGAGGACACCATTGTGATAAAATCCGGCTACGACCTACATAAGGTTAAAATGAAAGATATTGTTTACATAGAAAGTGACAGTGAGTATGTTAATTATTTTCTTGAGAACGGTAAAAACATTCTTGCCAATCAATCTTTGGCTAATCTCGAAACATCGCTTCCCAATCTATTTATAAGAGTACATCGCTCTTATATTGTAAACAGAGACAAAGTTACGGGGCTAAAGGGCCGTAATCTTTTGCTATCGGGGCATTCCATCCCTGTAAGCGACAGTTATTTTGCTAAGGTAAAAACTGAGCTGTTCTAGCAAATTCATTATCTTACTTCTTAGTTTTATTAAGTATTTCAGCCTGAAGGTAACTTCGTTTCACGGCAAAGAACAGGGTCTACGTCATTGCTTTGGTCATAGCGGTACTAGTGCTTAATCAATATTTAAAGTAATAATTAGGATGAATGCGGAAACCATATCTTTTAATAATTCACTGAAAGGCGAAGAGAAATCTATCTGTGACTGCTTGGCCTCAATTATCGACAAGATCCTTACGGAAGCAGAAAATAAAATATGGCACGGGCACCCGGTATGGTTCCTGCAAAGTAACCCTGTGGTAGGGTATTCGAAGCAGAAGGCCGGGATCAGACTTATGTTCTGGAGCGGAGCGAGTTTCAATGAACCCGATCTTTTGCCGGGTACCGGAAAGTTTAAAGACGCTTCCTTTTTTTATACCTCAACAGACCAGATAGATTTGGAAAAACTCTGCCGCTGGCTGGAAAAATCCAGGGAAATACAGTGGGATTATAAAAACATCTATAAACGAAAAGGTGTACTGGAAAGAATAACGTGATCTGGCTTAGATTATATAAAAAAATCTAACTTTAGGTTTTTATGATTCGAAATTTACCAGGAATCCTTGCATGGCTAAACGAATTCCTATTACTAAAATGAAAAATAATTCTGAATCTTGAACCAAGAAATTAATGCATATATCAATAATCTAGAACAATGGAAGGAAGAACTATCCCTGCTCCGTTCAGTGATGCTGGAATGTGGTTTAACCGAGACCTATAAGTGGATGCATCCCTGCTATACGTATAATGGGAATAACGTTCTACTACTTCATGAGTTTAAGGATTACTGTGCCATACTGTTTCACAAGGGTGCCCTTCTGGAAGATTCGCAGATGATCCTTAAACAACAAACCGAAAATACTCAGGCTGCCAGGCAACTTCGGTTTACCTCCATCCTAGAGATAAAACCATTGATCCCGATGATCAAACAATATGTTTTTGAAGCGATCGAAATTGAAAAAGCAGGATTGAAGGTAAAAATGAAATCTCTTGCAGATTATCACACTCCAGACGAATTAACGGAAAAATTTAACACCGATCCCGAATTCGAATTAGCATTTACAGCCTTAACACCAGGTAGACAAAAAGGATATTTGCTTCATTTCTCGAAACCAAAACACGCTAAAACGAGGATGTCGCGAATTGAAAATTGTGAAAAACGAATCTATATGGGAAAAGGCCTTACCGATTGTATTTGTGGCCATTCTAAACGAATGCCCAATTGCGATGGTTCCCATAAATTATTTAATTAAACGTACATCTGTCTTTTAGTCTGAATTATAGATGGTGCTGTAACTCTCTCACTTATATACCTATTTACAGGATTCGCGATAACCAACTTTTTGGTACCTTTACTATGATGAAGAAAAGAAGTGTAATCGTTATATCGTTAGTGGTCTTGCTTATCCTGTTAATTCCACTTATCGGGATGCAGTTTACTGAGAACATCAAATGGGGCCCGATGGATTTTCTGGTTGCGGCTGTACTGTTGTTTGGAGTGGGCTTCGTTTTGGACCTTACTCTTCGGAAAATCAAGAAACCCCGCAGTCGCGTATTGATCTCTATTGCGATTATCGTTCTATTTCTCCTTATTTGGGCCGAGCTCGCTGTGGGTGTCTTCGGAACTCCGTTAGCGGGTAATTAAATTCTAAAAAAGCTAAATGAATAACAACCATATCAACTACATAGAATTAAAGGCGGGTGATCTGGAAGTGATTAAGGATTTCTACGGAAAATGTTTCGGTTGGACTTTTACAGACTACGGCCCCGATTATATTTCTTTTGAAAATAGTGGCCTCTCCGGAGGGTTCGAACGAAATGACCAGGCAGTTTTAAATGGTGCTTTAGTTGTCCTGTATCACGACAATCTTGAATCTGCATTAGAGAATGTAAAAAGCGCAGGGGGAAGCATAGTTAAGGATATTTTCTCTTTCCCTGGTGGACGTCGGTTTCATTTTAAGGACCCTGCGGGAAATGAGCTAGCAATCTGGTCTGATAATAAAGGGGTCTAACCTAGTTTTTATCCTCAAGAAGTGGGACAAATCTGTATTCGCCGTATTCTTTCTTTTCAAATTCTTTTGGTCCCTTACGTGTAAAAACAGTCATCACCTGTACATCGGTTCCAACGGGAATCACCAGTTTGCCACCTACCCCCAATTGGGCCAACAAGTCCTTCGGGACAAAAGGTGCCCCAGCCGTCACTATGATCCCATCGTAGGGAGCCTCTTCCTTATATCCCAGATAGCCATCCCCGAATATGAGTTTCTTGGGGCGGTAGCCTAATTTGCTAAGAAATAACCTGGATTTTTTAAATAATTCGTTTTGTCTTTCTATGCTATATACTACGGCTCCCATTTCAAGCAATACTGCCGTTTGATATCCACTACCTGTACCAATTTCCAGTATTTTATCCCCGCGCTTTACCTCCAGTAACTCGGTTTGCCTGGCTACAGTATAGGGCTGTGAAATAGTTTGATCTGCGGCAATGGGAAACGCTTTATCAACATAAGCATGGCTTACAAACCCCGAATCCATGAACAAATGTCTGGGAACCGTATTAATGGCCTCTAAAACCGCTTCATCCTTAATCCCTTTCCGGATAAGAGTATCAACCAGTTTTTTGCGCATTCCTTTGTGTTTGAAGTCGTCTTTCATCCTTACAAAGATGAAAAGAATGCCTGAAATTCTCATCGAAATTTCAAAAAAATATAAGGGTCTAAATCACCTTCCCTGCCTCCGAAATTTCTTGAAAATCTATTACCTTTGTGCAAAACCACATCACATGCTAAAAGCTGGCGTACTGGGTGCCGGACACCTGGGAAAAATTCACCTGAAACTTCTTAACCAATCATCTCGTTACGAATTGATAGGTTTTTACGACGCAGATACAAAAGCCTCTGCTGCTATACAGAAAGAATTTGGTTATAAAAGTTTTCCTTCCATGGAAGCGCTTATCGAAGCTTGCGATGTAGTAGATGTGGTTACCCCTACGGTTGCGCATTTTAACTGCGCACAAATGGTGATCACAGCCGGGAAGCATCTTTTTATTGAAAAACCTATCACCCAAACTGTGGACGAAGCAAATAAATTGCTGGCGTTGGCCGATAAACACGGTGTAAAAGGACAAGTGGGACATGTGGAGCGATTCAATCCGGCTTTCAAGGCTGTCAAGAACATGATCCACAACCCAATGTTTGTGGAATCACATCGCCTGGCCGAATTCAATCCGAGAGGCACAGATGTGTCTGTGGTGTTAGACCTGATGATCCATGATATTGATGCCATCTTAAGCGTGGTAGATTCGGAAGTAAAGAATGTATATTCCAGCGGAGTTTCTGTTATTTCTGAAACACCCGATATCGCCAATGCACGCATCGAATTCGAGAACGGATGTGTGGCTAATCTTACCGCAAGTAGGATCTCGATGAAAAAAATGAGAAAGGCACGGTTTTTCCAGCGTGACGCATATATTTCGGTGGATTTCCTGGATAAGGCATGTGAAGTTGTGAAGATGAAGGATGCACCAAGGAAACCAGACGATTTTGCCATGATCCTCACAAATGCCGAAGGAATAAAAAAACAGATCTATTTTGATAATCCGCATATTCAATCTAATAACGCGATCCTCGACGAACTTGAAACCTTCGCAGATGCGATCGAGAATGATACTACACCCGTTGTTAGTCTACAACAAGGAACCAACGCCTTGCGAGTAGCTATGCAGATCATAGATAATTTTAAAAAACTATAAGAACATATGAAAAATGTTGCAGTTATTGGTGCAGGTACTATGGGAAACGGAATTGCCCACACCTTTGCCCAATTCGATTATAAAGTCCAGTTGATCGACGTGTCACAAGCCGCCCTGGATCGCGGACTTGCTACCATCGAAAAGAACCTGGACAGGATGCTGGCCAAAGAACGCATTACTGAAGAGGAAAAGGCTAAAACGCTCGCCAATATAACAACCTACACCAGTCTTGAAGAAGGTGTGGAGTATGCGAGCCTGGTGGTTGAAGCAGCCACTGAAAATTTAGATCTAAAACTGAAGATCTTTCGCGACCTGGATAAATTCTGCCCGGAGGATACAATCCTGGCGAGCAATACCTCCTCTATATCAATTACCGAGATTGCTGCTGCAACTTCAAGGCCGGAAATGGTAATAGGGATGCATTTTATGAACCCGGTTCCTATCATGAAGTTAGTAGAGATCATAAAAGGGTATAACACAAGTAACGAAACCTACTCCACCGTGGAGGAAATTTCAAAAAAATTAAATAAAGTTCCTGTAGAGGTGAACGACTACCCCGGTTTTGTAGCCAACCGTATCCTAATGCCCATGATCAACGAAGCCATTGAAACTCTTTATAACGGTGTTGCCGGAGTAAATGAGATCGATACGGTAATGAAACTTGGTATGGCACATCCTATGGGGCCTTTGCAATTAGCAGATTTTATTGGCCTTGATGTTTGCCTTTCTATACTGAAGGTGATGTATGATGGCTTTAAGAACCCCAAATACGCCCCCTGCCCATTACTGGTAAATATGGTAATGGCAGGAAAATTGGGAGTTAAGAGTGGAGAAGGATTTTACGACTATTCTGAGAGTAGAAAGGCCGAAACTATAGCCAAAATGTTTCGTTGATCCTTTAAGTTTTTTGGCTTGCCTTTAATTAAGTTTAACATCAAATTTACAACGCATCCTACATGCCAAAAATCCTTCCTTTTAGAGCAGTACGCCCCACGAGGGATAAGGTAAGCCTGATTGCCTCCCGTCCCTACGACAGCTACACCAAAGAGGAAAGGGATTCGCGCTTAAGGGATAACCCTTTTTCCTTTCTTCACATTGTAAATCCCGGTTATAAATACCATAAGGTGATCTCCGGGAAGGAGCGCTATAAATTGGTAAGAAACCGATATCAGGAATTTAAGGAGGATGAAATTTTTGTAAAGGATGAGGAACCCGGATACTACATCTATAAGATCGTTAACCGGGATCAGCTCGTTTTCCACGGGATAATAGCAGCGGCCAGTGTTGAGGACTACCGCATGGATAGGATAAAAAAACATGAGGAAACGATCGAGTTTCGGGAGACCATGTTCCGGGACTATCTTAAAACAGTTGGATTTAATGCCGAATCTGTTTTATTAACTCACCCCGATGATCCCGATCTGGAACGTATAGTAGGCCAGGTGGTACAATCGAGAGCAGAATACGAGTTTACAACTACATACCGCGATACGCATTATCTATGGTATGTGAAAGATAAACAGACCGTAGAGGAGATCCGGGAGATCTTTAAGCGTATGCCGGCTGTGTATATTGCAGATGGTCACCATCGTACCTCCTCCTCATACTTACTGGCCGAAGATTATAAAAATGAGAATAAAGCGCATACAGGAGAAGAGGCGTATAACTTTTTTATGAGTTATCTAATCCCTGAAAGTGACCTGAAAATATATGAGTTCAACAGGCTTGTAAAAGACCTGAACGGCCTTAGTAAAGAAGAATTTCTTATTAAACTTGACGCCATGTACCGTATAGAAGATCGTGGTGCCGAGTATTATAAGCCGTCCAAAAAGCATCATTTTAGTATGTATTTGGATGGCTCATTCTACTCTCTTTATCTTCGGAAGGATAATTACGAAATTAAAAATGCCCTGGATGCTTTGGACACTAAGATCCTGGACAGCACCATACTGAAACCGATCCTTGGGATAAAAGAGGCCAGGAAGGATAAGCGTCTCAATTACTCCCACGGCAGAATGGATCTTGCGTATGTAAAGAGCATGGTCGATTCTGGGGCCTATAAGGTGGGATTCGGTTTATTGCCGGTAAGCACATCCGAATTGAAACAAATTGCCGATGAGGGCCTTACCATGCCTCCAAAAAGCACTTATATAGAACCAAAATTAAGGAGTGGTGTAACTATTTATGAGTTTTAAATTGAGTATTTCTGAAAACATAAAGGAATTTAAAACGGGACTACCGGCAGGTATTACCCTAGTAGCTGTTTCAAAGACCAAACCTATTTCCGATCTTATGGAAGCCTACGACGCCGGCCAAAGGATCTTTGGAGAGAATAAGATTCAGGAAATGGTGGAAAAATGGGAGCAAATGCCGAAAGATGTGGAATGGCATATGATAGGTCATGTTCAACGGAATAAAGTTAAATACATGGCGCCCTTTGTAAGTTTGATCCACGCCGTGGATAGTTTGAAACTTCTAAAAGAAATAGACAAGCAGGCCGCTAAGAACCAGCGGTGTATATCATGCCTGTTACAGGTTAAAATTGCAGAAGAGGATAGCAAATTTGGGATGGATGAAGCCGATGTTAGTTTGCTCTTAAACAGTGATGAAATAAAAGGAATGGCTAACGTGAAGATCGTCGGACTTATGGGGATGGCAACTTTTACTAGTGATGAACAACAACTTAGATCCGAATTTGGCAAATTGAAAAAATTGTATGATGAACTCTCCCAAACACATCAATTTACTACACTTTCGATGGGAATGAGCGGGGATTATAAGGTAGCAATAGACGAGGGAAGTAACATGGTCCGCGTAGGAAGTGCTATATTTGGAGAAAGAAATTACAGTTAACCCTCAATAAATATGTGTAGCTTAGTTTGATGTATGCGATTTTAGATATAGAAACCACCGGTGGTAAATACAATGAAGAAGGAATCACCGAAATCGCTATTTACAAATTCGATGGAGAAAAGATCGTAGATCAGTTTTCAAGTCTGATCAACCCGGAAAGAAGAATACAGCCTTTTGTAGTTAATTTAACGGGTATTAATGCGGAAATGCTTCGGAATGCACCTAAATTCTACGAGGTCGCCAAACGAATAATTGAGATCACAGAGGATGCCGTCCTGGTTGCACATAATGCACAATTTGATAACCGAATCCTTACCACCGAATTTGACAGGCTTGGCTATAATTTTGAAAAAGATACGTTGTGTACTGTAGAACTGGCTAAAAAACTTATCCCGGGACTTCCCTCCTATAGTCTGGGAAAATTGGTTCGTTCCTTGGGAATTCCACTTAGCGACCGACATAGGGCTCAGGGCGACGCAAAAGCAACTGTCGCGCTCTTTAAGATGTTATTGGCTAAGGACGCTTCAAAAGAGATCATTCAGAAATGTGTGCGGAAGGACCCAAAACGACAGTTGGAACCCAAACTACTCGAGATGATCGAAAACGCCCCAAACGAAACGGGTGTTTATTATATGCACCGAGAGGATGGAACAATAATTTATATTGGCAAGAGTAAGAATATTAAAAAGCGATTGGTGCAGCATTTTACCAACGACTCGAAAAAATCAAAAAGGATACAACTCGAGGTCGCCGCTGTAACCTACGAAAAAACCGGTAACGATCTTATTGCCCAATTAAAGGAAAGCCGGGAGATCAAGCAAAATAAACCCATTTACAACAGGGCACTTCGCCGTACCTTTTTTAATTATCAACTCACTTCCTTTACAGACAAAAACGGGTACATAAATTTGAGCATAGAAAAGGCAAATCATAAAAAAGAGGCGATCCTTACATACACTAATTACCAGCAGGCGAAATCTTCACTATACCGTATAACAGAGGAGAATGGACTTTGCCAAAAATTAACTGGACTTTATAAATCTGATAGCGCCTGTTTTCTCTATACCATTAAAGAGTGTAATGGTGCCTGTATACATGAGGAAACAGCGGCTCAATACAATGAACGTGTCCAGGCCTTTATCGAAAAGAACAGCTATAACAATAAACATATGCTCATTATCGATCGCGGAAGGGATGTGGATGAACGCTCGGTAGTTTTGATAGAAAACGGTCAGTACAGAGGCTATGGATTTTACAATCTCAATTATCAGATCAACAATATCGAGATACTTCGTACCATCATCAATCCGGTGAATAACGACCGGGATTCTCAACATATCATTCAGAATTATCTCAGAAAGAATAAGGTGATCAATATTGTAAAATTACCAGAGGAAGCGACCATATAAATAAAGTTGCTTACTTTTAAAAAACTATTAAAGTATACCTTGACTTCTAAACAACATTCCAACTGGAGAAGGAAACTTCACGATATTATATACGAAGCGGATACCCCGTTAGGGAAACTATTTGATGTTGTTCTATTGATCCTTATCCTGTTAAGCGTTTTGTTTGTAATGATCGAAAGCGTAGCAGGATTGCCAAAATATGTCTACGACTGGCTATATGTGGGAGAGTGGGTTATTACTATCTTCTTTTCTTTCGAATACATTGCGCGTATTATCACAGTAAAGAAACCAACGAGCTATATCTTTAGTTTTTACGGGATCATCGACTTTCTATCAACCATCCCGCTCTACCTCACTTTTCTTCTGGCTGGCAGCAACTACCTGCTCACCGTTAGAGCGTTAAGATTGCTCAGAATTTTCAGAATTTTAAAAATTACCAGATACGTAGGAGAATCTAATAAACTTAAACGTGCATTGCTACATAGCCGAGCCAAGATCCTCATCTTCTTATTCGCCGTGTTAATTGTTTGCATCATTGCAGGAACGCTAATGTATCTCATTGAGGGTGAAGAAAGCGGTTTTAAAAGTATCCCGGTAAGTATTTACTGGTGTATTGTAACTCTCACCACGGTTGGTTTTGGAGATATTCATCCTATCACTCCCCTGGGGCAATTTCTTGCCGCTATTATTATGATCATGGGATACGGTATTATAGCGGTTCCTACCGGAATTGTTAGTGCAGAATACGCCAAAAAAGAAAATTATGTGCATGTGAACTCCTTTGCCTGCCCTAATTGTAATGCGGCACAGCATCGGGACGACGCTAAATATTGTCATCGTTGTGGGGAAGAATTACATCCCGAAGAATTTTAAAACCTATGTCTTCCCGGAAAACCTTAATTTGTGTTGTTGGACCTACCGCTATTGGAAAAACAGCCCTAGCCATCGAGCTGGCCAAGGCGTTTGATACCGAAATCTTATCTGCAGACTCCAGACAATTTTATAAGGAGATGAGCATTGGTACTGCGGTACCTTCGGAAGCGGAGCTATCGGCCGCCAAACATCATTTTATACAATCCAGAAGCATTTTCGAGGATTATAGTGTAGGCGAGTTCGAACGGGATGCCCTTCAGAAACTAACAGAGATATTCAAGACTAAAAAAGCAGTAATACTGGTTGGAGGGTCAGGACTGTATGTAGATGCCGTGGTAAATGGATTAGATAACTTCCCCGATGTTTCCCCGGAAATAAGAACGCAATTAAAACAAGAGCTTGAAACAGAGGGGATAGAAACCCTTCAACAAGAACTGCAGAATGTAGACCCGGTCTCCTTTAATCGTATTGACCTTCAGAACAAACAACGACTAATACGAGCCCTGGAAATTTACAGGGCCAGCGGAAAGCCATATTCCTCCTATCTCGCCAATAATTCGGCCGAACGAAAATTCGATACTGTTTTTATCGGCCTAACGGCCGAAAGATCCCTGGTATACGACAGAATTAACCAGCGTGTAGATAAGATGGTTGAGGCTGGTTTGATCGATGAAGCGAAGTTATTATATCCGCACCGTAAGGTTAATGCTTTGCAGACGGTAGGATATAAAGAATTGTTCGAATGGATTGACGGTAAACTTACAAAAGATGAAGCCATCGCCGAGATCAAGAAGAATACGCGTAGGTTTGCGAAACGCCAAGGGACCTGGTTCAGAAAAAATACAGAGATTCACTGGTTCGATCATGATACCGATCCCAAGAAGATCGTCTCCCTGTTAAAAGAAAAAAAAGGCCTCTAAGAGGCCTTTTTTTACACTTATATATCATAATTATTGGTCCACTTCATCTTTTACCACAAGCCTGAAGCCTTCTCCGTGAATATTAATGATCTCCACACCGTCGTCCTTACCAAGATATTTTCGCAATTTCGCGATATAAACATCCATACTTCGGGATGTGAAGTAGTTATCGTCTCTCCAGATTTTGGTTAATGCGAGTTCCCTTGGCATAAGATCATTTTTATGAAGGGCGAGAAGACGAAGTAATTCGTTCTCTTTAGGCGATAATTTTATGGGTTCTTCCTTATTATATGTTAGAAAACGGAGTTTCGAGTTAAGGTGGAAATTACCAATTTCAAACTCAAATTGTTTACTGTCTGCGATAGAGTCTGTGGCTTTCCTCTGTATGATCGCTTTTATCTTCATAAGCAACACCTCACTATCGAAGGGCTTATTGAGATAATCGTCGGCTCCTACTTTATATCCTTTAAGGACATCCTCTTTCATTGCCTTGGCAGTAAGGAAGATAATTGGGACATCTTCATTTTTCTCGCGAATTTCTTTCGCTAGTGTGAATCCGTCCTTATAGGGCATCATCACATCCAGAATACATAGGTCGAAGTCGTCCTTTTTAAATTTTTCAAACCCTTCCATTCCGTTCTTGGCATGTGTTACATCGTAATCGTTCATTGCCAGATAATCCTTGAGTACGGTTCCAAAATTTGGATCGTCTTCTACAAGCAAGATTTTTTTGTTTTCAGTTTCCATATTTTATGATATTAAGTGTAATTTAATAATAAATGTGCTTCCTTTTCCTTTTTCACTTTCTACATAGATCTCGGCTTCATGATCATCCAGAATACGTTTGGCATAAGCCAAGCCTAGCCCATGGCCTTTTACATTGTGGATGTCGCCGGTAGATTCGCGATAAAATTTTTCAAATATTTTCTTCTGAACAGATTTTGTCATTCCTATCCCCTGGTCGCGCACCTTCAACACGATACTATTCTTTACATTTTCAGTATAAATATCGATCTTGGGTTCGTCTTCCGAATATTTTATAGCATTGTCCAGTATATTCACGATCACATTAGTTAAGTGTGATTCACTCGCCAGTACCGATGATTTTAAAGCACCGAAATGGGTTTTAATGTATCCATTTCTATCCTCCACTATTAGACTAACATGAGAGATAGCAGTTTCAATGAGGTCGTGAAGTTTTACCCGGGATTTAGGCAGATCCAGTTGGTTTTTCTCTAATTTCGAGATACGCAGTACGTTTTCTACCTGTGCGTGCATACGGCGGTTCTCGTCCCTTATCATTTTCAGATATCGCTCAACGAAAGCTTCATCTGCCTTAGCCTTTGGATTCTTCAACGCATCCAATGCCAGGTTGATAGTGGCAATAGGAGTCTTGAACTCGTGGGTCATATTATTTATAAAATCCGATTTGATCTGGGATATTTGTCGTTGTTTGAAGATCTGTGATATGGCACTGGAATATGCTAGTACGATCACGCTTGTAAAAATTAGGGAAAGTACAGCCATTCCCATAATGGATTTAAGTACGGTTTTCTTTTTTTCTGAAAAGATCACCAACAGGTCATATCCTATTTTCATTTCTTCATTCACAAATATCGGGGTGCTGAGTATCTTAGAAGCGTCAAATTCGAAATTTCTGGAATGAACACGCGTAGAGAGGCCGTTACTGTACACAGCAAATTCCACATTCGATTTTAAACCTCGTTCCTGCATGGATTTATGAAGTAATTCTTCTATTTCTTCTACACTTACCCTTTTGTGAATGGGTGTTCTGGATGATATATTTTTAAATGCATTTTCAAAACTATTACGTTGATAATCTTTTAACTGACTGAAAGATTCTATGGTCTCTTTCACAGGCCCCGCACCATCCAGCCCGGATATTACCTTTGTCTTACTTTTTTTATTGATGATCCTTTTAAAGAGGATACTATCGATCTCGGTATCAAGAAAACTGGAGGAAAGTTTATAATCCTCCTCTAAAATACCATCACTGAAGATGTAAAACTCATTACTCTTATCGCTACGGGTTGTATAAACCAATTCACTAAAATTGATACTTTCAGGGGTTTTTACACTATCCGCCAGGCCACTGTAAATGCGATAATAATCCTCGATCTCTCTTGTTTGTACTTCCTTGGCAACCTCGTTCAGTACCTGGTGAAAATTAAAATTTATCTGATCTTCTTTATCCCGGTACGAATTGCTTATCCAGTATCCCTGAACAAAAATTATTCCCAATAGCGAAAGGGACATGAGTGCTATTAATAAAATAAACAGCCTTTTGTTCATAAGCCAAAAGTAAGATTTTAACATTTAGGCTTACTTCCATTTAACCAAATGTTAACAAAAAGAATAGCAGGAATTTACTGGGCTTGACTAAGGTTTTTATGTACTTCTAGCACACGTTTTCGGGTAGTTTCCAGGTGGGTGTTTTCAATGATAATATCGGCAAGTTTTTTCTTTTCTGAATCACTCCATTGATTCTTCATCCTGGCTTCTATCTCAGCTTTACTACTTTGATCTCGAGCCAGTAATCGCTCAATTCGAATCGCTTCTGGAGCCACAATTAAAATTGTCTTGTCACATTGTTTATAGCCACCATTTTCGAAAAGTATTGCTGCTTCCTTTATTACATATGGTCCTTGTTGCTTTTTCACCCATCTTTTAAAATGGGAAGCTACCTTTGGATGAATAATCGCATTTACTGCTTTTAGTAAATCTGTATCGTTAAAGATCTTTTCTGCCACAAAAGTTCGGTTTAACCGGTTTTCGATATAGGCCTCCTGGCCTAATAAATCGATAAGTTTACGCCTTATCACTTTCGATCGATTACTCAGCTTCCTGGCTTCAGTATCTGCGATATAGACCGGTATACCCAACTCGCTAAACATTTTTGCGACCGTGGTCTTTCCACTTCCTATACCGCCTGTTAAGCCAATTATCTTCAAGAGGGATTATTTAAAAATTAAGAAATCGATTTTCTTCTCACTTACCTCAATATTGAGGATTCCATCAGGTTTTCTTATAATCTCCGCAACCATAAAATTGTCTGCAGTGTCTTTCTTCGAATAATCACAAACCACCTTGAAATCGGTTGCCGTTATATTGTTGAAATTTTCCATTGGCACATCGAAGGTAATATTTAGTGAGTTGGGGATGATCTTCACTTTGATACCCGGTGGTAGATTAACGACCTCAATAGGGACATTTAATTTTTTCTGGGTAAATTCTGTTACCTCTTGAATAAATTTCACTTCCGCAGGCTCTACTTTCCAACTGTTTTTAGCAGGTATGTCTAATTGAAGTTTGAGGTCAATTTTTTCGTCAATATTGCTAAGAGATATCTCTTTTGTTAAAATTGAATCGATATTATTTAGCTCATTCGCTGGTGCAGATACCTTTACCGAATCCGGATTTAGAATTCCAGAATCCACTGCCCTAAACCCTTCTTTATAACGAATATTAACTTTCGCGGCCACAGGAATCATTCTGGAAGCGACTGTGTCGAGTTTGATCATAATCTCATTTAAGGACAAATTTTTCACACTTACCTCATTGTCCAGTTCAGAGGAAATTAACCGGTTCAATTCGGCTCGCTCGATTATGATACGATTGTTATTATTAGGTAAATAATTCGCTACTGGGATGTTTATTTGAGGTGTATTTAACTGAAATTGTAAAAACTTGAATCCATTGGCCGTAACCTCGAAAGAGAAATTGTCCGGGTTTCCATCACCAAGCACAGTATTTTCGGGAAGATTCGTGTATTTGATATTTCCCGAAATAGTTGCTGTATACGATTTGGAGAACTTCGTCAATACCCAGATAATACAGGCCAGTGCCAGGAAAAGCAGGAAGGTCCGGATCTTTTTCGTTTTGTATTTTTTAGGGCCCAAGGTCTGTTAAAGGAATATCTTATTACCGAATTAAAGTTACTCAAAAAATAATTGAGGAAACTGTTTCCGGGCTTGTTTATTAAGTATACGTATGTAAAATGTGGATTTTAAAAAGGCCAGACCATAGCCGAAGAATTGGACAAATAACGCGATCACCGCCATAAATCCGATTTCTACACTTCTATTCTTTATTGACGCATCGATCAAAATAAGCGCGATATAAAATATTATCGGGATGGCATAAAACCAATTCAGTAAAAATGCAAGAAGAAGAGAAATTATAAATCCTATGGAAAACACCGATGGAAACCAAAACGTGATCTTTGCACTTTCGGGATGCCATTTTGAAAGAATGGGTCGTACCAAGCCAAATTTTGTAACCTGAATGTAAAACTTACGCCATGAGATCCTACGCTTGTGATACACATAGGCGTCTGGAGCAAACTTAGTTCTAAATCCTGCCTTCCTAATTCTATGAGACAGGTCCGGGTCCTCTCCCGGATGAATCTTTCCGAAGCCACCCGTTTGTTCGAAGGCCTTCCTGGAGATACCCATATTGAAACTACGTGGTTCAAATTCGCCTATTTGGGATTTGTTTCCTCGTATCCCACCTGTTGTAAGGAAAGATGTCATTACATAGTTGATGGCTTTTTGTAAGTTGGTAAAACTGGGATGTGCAGCATCTGCACCGCCATAGCAGTCAGAGTAGTCCTGGGTTAAAAAGGATGAAATCGTATCGAGATAATGAGGTGGCAGGATCACATCCGAATCAAGAATGATAAAATAGTTGCCTTTAGCTCTTGCCATTCCGTAATTTCTGGAATCACCGGGTCCGGAATTCTCTTTATAATAATAAGAAATGCTGAGCAGCGACCGGAATTGATCTACGATCTCTTTAGATGTTTCGGTTGAACCATCCTCAACTATTACTATCTCGAAGGGCGATTCATACTCCAGAACTGTAAAGCTTTCCAGTAATTCCAATATTTCCCCGGGACGGTTATAAACAGGAATGATAAAAGAAAAATCCAGGTTCATATCGCAAATGTAATTAAAAAAAAAGCCACCCGCGTTGGGCGGATGGCTCTTATAATTACTAAACTAAATTATCTCTTGATCACTTTATAGGTACCAACTTGTCCGTTCACAGTTACCTTCATAATGTAAGCTCCTGTGGCAAGTGATGAAGTATCTAGTTGTGTGCTGGTAGCATTCACATCAAGACCCATTACCTGCTGTCCTAACAGATTGTAGATCGCTACGTCTTCGATAGCCTCTACCGAAGTAAGGTTCAAGGTCTCATCGGTTGGATTCGGA